>NZ_CEAFKD010000001.1:0-136240 GCF_978563805.1 Brinjal little leaf phytoplasma | reverse complement strand
CTTTTTTAAACAAAAAAATAAGTCAAACTATTTTTTTTAATAAATAGTTTGACTTATTATGTAATTTTTTAATACTTTTGTTTTTGATGGAGCAGGACAGACATTATTTCTTTGATTTGTTAAAATTTATATGTATTATTGATATTATTTAATTATTTGTTTGATTAAATATTTTATTAGAAAAATTTATACTCAATTTATTAAATTTAATTTGTAAATTAAAGTTAATAAATTTAGTATAATAAAATGAGATTTATTTTAAATGAAAAAAATATTTTTTTAAAATAAAACAAATTTAGGATTTAAAAAATAAATAAAAAATAATTTTAATTCCTTGTCTTATTTTTATAAAAATAAGAACAAAAGACCATAAGGAGCATTTTCAAAAAAATGAAAAAATATGAAATATTATATATTTTAAAACCTACTTTAAACGAAAAACAAGTAGATGAAATCAAAAAAAAAATTAATAGTATTTTTGAAAAAGAAGATAATAAATTAGAATATCAAAAAACAGAATTAAAAACATTATCTTATCCTATTAAAAAGTTTACTCAAGGTTTTTATAATAATGTATTAGTAAAAGCTAATAATGATATGGTTACAGAATTCAAACGAATTGCTAATATTACAGAAGAAATTATTCGTCATGTTATATTAAGATTGGATAAAAAATAAAATAATGATAAATAGAGTTATTTTAGTAGGTCGTATCACTAAAGATCCTGAATTACGTTTTATTCAAGGCGATATTCCTTTGGTGAATTTTACTTTGGCAGTAAATAGAAATTTTACTAATAAATCTGGAGTTAAAGAAGTTGATTTTATTCGTTGTTCATTATGGAATAAACAAGCAGAAAATTTAGCTAAATATGTATTAAAAGGAGCTCTTTTAGGTGTCGAAGGTAGTATTAGAGTTACAAGTTCTGAAAATAATAATCAAAAACAATTTTTTACAGAAGTAAAATGTGATTCGGTTCAATTTTTATCAAATAAAAACAATTCATCAAATAATAATAATGATTATTATTCTAACCAAGATCATAACAACATGAATGTTGATGAAAATCATACACAAAATCAAAAATTAATTATAGACAATGAGGAAGAATTGCCTTTTTAAATTTGGGATATATAATTAGATTTTAATATATAAATGAAAGGTATAAAAATATATAAAAATGAATAAACGAAAAAAATTTTATAAAAAACGTCCGAAAGTATGTTTTTTTACTGAAAATAAATTTACTAGAATTGATTTTAAAGATGTAAATTTATTAAGTCGTTTTATCACTGATAGAGGTAAAATTTTACCAAGTAGATTTAATAAAATTTCAGTTAAATGGCAAAAACGTTTATCTAAAGCTATTAAATTAGCTCGTATTATGGCTTTAATTAAATAAATAAAAGACAAGCATTTTTTTATTAAATATTGCTTGTTTTCTTTTTATTATATTTTATTTAAAATAGGTTAACGAAATATTTAATTTATTTTTATATAAGGAATATTTTGATTGAGAGTAAATGATAAAATAAAAAATTAGTATAAGAAACGAGTTTTTGTAAAGTTTATGTATAAAAAAAATCGATCAAAAATTTTTAATTATAAAAAAAGTATATTAATTCTTTTTTTAATTCTTTTTTTTATATATACTTTTAAATTTGATAAAGATAATATAACAAAAATTTGTAATAGTCCTAATGAAGCTTTATATGAAATACGTTCAGCTTTAATAAATTTATTAGTTAGTATTTTAGGAAAAATAGTTATTTTTCTTATTTTTATTTGCTTATATTATAATTTTTATCATTTAGTTGAAATTAAAAGATTAAAGAGTCGATTAAATTTATGGACTAACTTATCTTATTATATTAATCAAGTAGGTGAGGAAGTTTTTAATGAATTACCAATCGGAATTGTTTTAGTTGATAATGTTTTTTATAAAATTCAATGGATTAATAATTATGCTAATAATATTTTAAAAAAACCTGATTTAGATTCTTATTTAAAAGACGTTAATTCTTCTATGTTTGAATTATTAGAATCTTCAAATAATAAAGTTGTTTTACATATAGGTGAAGAAGTTTTTGATTGTTTATATAAAAAAGAATTTAATGTTTTTTATCTTTTTAATGTTACCGAAAGAGAACAAATAAAAAAAATTTATAACCAAAAAACTCCTACTTTAATTTTTGTATCTTTTGATAATTTAGATAATTCATTTAAAAAATTAGATTTATCAGAACAATCCCAAATCGAAGTAGAGTATTTAAGCGCTTTATCAGATTTTTTTGAAATTTATGAAAGTTATTTAAAACAATTATCAGATGATAAATTTTTAGTTTTATTAAATTATTATCAATTGGAAAATATAATTAAGGATAAATTTTCTATTTTAAAAACAGTCCGTGATATATCGAATAAATATAAATTAAAAATTACTCTTTCTATAGGGGTTGCTTGTTATAATTTACCTTATAATAAAATTTCTAATTATGCTCAAAATGCTTTAGAATTAGCTCAAAAAAGAGGTGGAGATCAAGCAGTTGTTAATATAGAAAATCAAAAAATATTATATTTTGGAGCAACAACTACCTCTTTGAACACTGATTCTAAAATATCAGCTCGAATTAATTCTGAAATAATCGAAGATTTGATTTTGAAACATCAAAATTGTTTTATTATGGGTCATATTCATCCTGATTTAGATTCTTTAGGTTCTATGATACTTTTTTATAAAATAGCTTCATCTATTAATATAAATCATAAACATTATTTAATTATTGACGAAGAAAAGACAGATGCTAATTTTAAATTTATTTATCAAGATTTATTTCAAGAAGAAAAACATTTAGCTAAACAAATTATAAAAACATCACAAGCAATAAAAATGATAAATGAAAATTCACTTTTAGTTATTGTTGATACTCAAAGTTTAGATATCGTTCATAGTCCAGAATTATTAAAATTAACTTCTAATGTAATTATTTTAGATCATCATAGAGCAACCGAAAATACTATTAATAATATTTTTTCTTATGTCAATTCTATAGCTTCTTCAACTGTTGAAATTTTAACTGAATTTATTAGTTTTTTTAAATATTCTATTGAAATAACTCCTTTAGAAGCTAGTTTGATTTATGGCGGAATGGTTATAGATACAAATTATTTTACTGCTCGTACTAGTTCAAGAACTTTAGAAGCGGCAGCTAAATTAATTTCTTTAGGCGCTGATGTTGGGAAAGTGAAATTTTGGTTAAGAGAAGAATTAAATAAAATTTTAGAAATGAATGAATTAATTGCTAAAATGGAACTTTATATGGGGAAGTTCGCTATTATTAGAAATAATAAGATATGTAATGATCGTTCTTTTTTAGCTAAAATTTCTGAATATGTTTTAAATATTCAAAATGTAGATGCTGCTTTTACAGTTTCCGAATTACAAGATAATAAAATAGGTATAAGCGCGCGTTCTTATAGTGAAATAAATGTCCAAATAATTATGGAACAAATGGGAGGCGGCGGACATATTAATAGTGCAGCTACCCAAATAGAAAGCGATAGTTTAGATGATATAATTTCTCAATTAAAAAATATATTATCTTTAGAATATAAAGAAAGTTTAAAAAATATGAAAATTATTTTATTAGAAGATGTCAAAAATAGAGGCAAAAAAAATGATATTATCGAAATTAAGTATGGTTACGGTAATTTTTTAATTAAAGAAAAAAAAGCACTTTTAGCTACTGAACAAAATATTAAACAAATAAAAAAAGAACAAATATTACAAGAAGAAGCGCAAAAAAAACATAATTTATTAATGCAACAAGTAAAAAAAGATATCGATGATAAACAAATTGATATAATAGTTAATATAGGGCCACAAGGCAAAATGTATGGTAAAATAACTTTACAACAAATTGTGGATGAGTTTCATAATAAATATAATATATTAATTAATAAAAAGAAACTTGTACTAGAAAGCGAAATTAATTCGTTAGGCAAATACAAAGCAAATGTTTTTTTAACAAAAGATATTATTGCTTCTTTTATTATAAATATTAAAGATTTAGACAAGAAATAATATTTCTTGAATTATTTTATAAAATTTATTGGATGAAATTTATAAATAATGAGTGAACAAAATATAAAATTACCTTTTTATTTAGATGCAGAACAAGCTATTTTAGGTATTATTTTTTTAGATTCTAAGAAAATTTTATCTACAATGGATAGATTAGAAACAGAAGATTTTTTTAATATTGAACATCAATATATTTATGAAGCTATGAAAACTTTGTTTAAAGAAAACAAAGATATTGATTATTTGTCGGTATTGAAAATTTTAGAACAAAAAAAGCAAAAAATAGGAGACGGAACCAAATATTTATTTCAATTAAGTAATAATATTCCGTCTATATACCATTTAGATACTTATATTGATTTTGTGCGCGATGCCTCCCTTAAAAGAGAAATAATTACTACTGCATCAGAAATTTATAATGAGGGAATTAGTAATCAGAATATTGATTTTCAACATTATTTAAATATTACAGAAGAAAAAATTTTTCAAATTTCTAAAAAGAAAAAAACAAGTAATCTTATTGAAATAAAAAAATTATTAAAAGAAATAGAACATAAAACTATTTATAACAAAAGAGAAAATAAAATTATTGGTTTAAGTACTGGTTATCATAATTTAGATGATATTACTTTGGGATTGAAACCAGAAGAACTTATAATTTTAGCAGCAAGACCTTCTATGGGTAAAAGTAGTTTTATGTCTAATCTTGCGATTAATATAGCTAAAAAAAATCAAAAAGCTTTTGTTGTTATTTTTAGTTTAGAAATGTCTAATGAACAATTAGGTTCCAGAATGTTAAGTTCTGAAAGTCAAATTTTTCATAAAAAAATTCAATTAGGACTTTTAAATGAACAAGAAATAAATTTATTAAAGATAAATTCTCAAAATTTACAAAATTTAAATATTTTTTTCAACGATTCTGCAAGTGCTAATATATTGGATATTCGTGCTCAATGTCGTAAAATGAAAAATCAAAATAAATTAGATTTTGTTATTATTGATTATTTACAATTGATTGGAAAAGTTAATAAACCCAATTCTAAAAATTTTTTTAATCGTCAAGAAGAAATAGCTGATATTTCTAAAAGTTTAAAACAAATGGCTCGTGAATTAAAAATTCCTGTTTTGGCTTTATCACAGTTATCACGTGAAGTAGAAAAAAGAGAAGATAAAAGACCTATTTTATCTGATTTAAGAGATTCCGGAAGTATCGAACAAGATGCCGATGTTGTTATGTTTTTATATCGCCCTAATTATTATAATAAAGATATGAAAACAGAATTATCAGATTTAGGTTATACAGAATTAATTATTTCTAAAAATAGACAAGGAGCTGTAGGAATTAAAAAATTTAATTTTAATTTAAATTGCCTTTCTTTTTTTGAAATAGAATAAAATTAAAAAAAATTTGTATTTTTTTAATAAAAAAAGGAATTTATGATATAAAATGCTAGAACAACTCGAAATAATAAAACAAAAATATTTAAATTTACAAAAAAAAATATTATCTGATGTGAAAAATTTAAATAATGTAGAATTATTAAAACAAATAAATGAATTAAAAAAAATCGTTTCTATTTACGATGAATACCTTAATTTAATAAAAGAAAAGGAAAATCTTCAAAAATTAATTACACAAAATAATTTACAAAACTCACAAAACGAAAATGAATTTGTTTTATTATTTCAGGAAGAACAAAAGATTTTAGATACTCAAATTCAAGAAAAATTAGATAAATTACAAGAAAAACTATTTACTAAAGACGCAGATAAAAACAAAAATGTTCTTATGGAAATTAAAGCAGCAGCTGGAGGAAACGAATCTAATCTTTTTGTAGCTGATTTATTTCGTGCTTATGTTAAATATGCTGAAAGCAAAAAATGGAAGATAGATATTATTAATTTAGTTTCTGGCGTTAAAAGTGGTATTTGCACAGTAGAAATGCTGATTTATGGCGATGATGTTTATTCTTTTTTACAATATGAATCAGGAATACATAGAGTTCAAAGAGTTCCTGAGACAGAAAAAAGAGGAAGAGTTCATACTTCTACAGTTAAGATTTTAGTATCTTCTGTATTAGAAGAGACTAAGATAGATTTAAATTGGAATGATATTCGAGTGGATACGTTTAATTCAAGCGGCCCAGGAGGACAATCAGTTAATACTACTAAATCAGCAGTTCGTTTAACTTATATTCCTACAGGAGATAGTGTGGCTTGTCAGATAGCTAAAAGTCAACATCAAAATAAAGAAAAAGCTTTTCAATTATTAAAAAACAAGATATATAATAAAATAATATCTGAAAAACAAAAACAACAAAATGAGATTAAAAAAAATTTAATTAGTAAAGGTGATCGTAGTTCTAAAATAAGAACTTATAATTATGCTCAAAATAGAATTACTGATCATCGTATAGATTTAACTTTACAAAAATTAGATTTTTTTATGGAGGGCAGAATAGATTTAATTATAGAACCTTTAATAGAAGAATTTAATAAAAAAAATTTGAAAGAACAAATAAAAATATAAATATATGTTAAAACATAAAATTATTATTTTTCCTACAGATACGGTTTATGGTTTAGGTTGTTCAATATATGATAAAGAAAGTTTAAAAACTATTTATAATATTAAACAAAGAGATTTCAATAAACCTATTAGTGTTTTATGTTCTTCTTTGGAACAAATAGAAGAAATAGCAATTATAAATGAAAAGATTAAAAAATTAATTTTTTATTTTTGGCCCGGCCCATTAACTATTATTGTTTTTAGTCAAAAAAAATATTTTTATAGAACTAATGAAAAAAAAATAGGAATTAGAATTCCTAATCATCCTTTGGCTTTGGAAATTTTAAAAACAAAAGGTCCTTTAAAAACTACTTCTGTCAATAAAAGCGGCGAACCCCCTTTAAATAATTATTCAGAGATTATAAAACAATTTCAACATAAAGTTGATTATATTTATTCTAATGATCAAATTCCTACTACTAATTTAAGTTCTACTGTTATTGATGCTACTTTACTTAATTTGACTTTGGTTAGGGAAGGTTTTATTTCTTTTTCAAAGATAAATAAAATTATAAATTAAAAATTGTATTTATTAAAAGATATTTTAAATTGTTTTCGTTTTTTATAATTTCTTTTTTAAATTTGTAATATAAATCAAAAAATATTAAAAATAAATTTTCTATTTTATTTATAGGCAATAGTTTAATTTCTTTTATTAAAAAAAAGGTTTTTTCTATAGGATATTGTAAAATATTACTTATTTCATTCTCTTTTTTATTTTCTATTATTAAATGTTTTATTAAAATCATTCCTTGTAATTTATTTAAAATTTGATAAATAAGCAAAACAGGATCTTTTTTTTTATTTATCAAATTTTCGCATAATAGATGAATATTTTTTTTATTGATGTCATTATCATTAAGAACTGATTTAATAAATGCAAATATATTGTCATCTTGATGATAAAATATTAATTTTTTAATGATGTCCAAATTTTTAATTTCTTTTGTTTGTGTAGATAAATGATATAATTTAATTTTTTGAATTTCTTCTTTTAATAAAAATAAATTATTTTTGATTGTATGTATTATAAAATAGACAATTTCCGAATTTATTATAAAACCGTCATTTGTGAATTGTTCTTTAGTATATTTAAATAAATCTTTGTAAGATAGTTTATTTTTTTTGTAAATATGGAAATTTTTATATATTTGTTCTTGTATATCAGACGTCAAATTATTATCTTTTTCTTCTACTAAATAAATAATGATATTTTCTTGTGGTTTTTCAAAAAAATTTAATAAAAAATTTAAATTTATATTTTTTTTTTGCATTAAAAAAGAAAGATTTTCTATAAAAAGTATTTTTTTATCATAAAAAAAAGAACTAGTGTATAATTCTTTTGCTATATTTTGTGCTATTTCTATATAATTATTCATTTGAATATAATAAAATAAAAATTGATAATTTTTTTGTTTGCACAAATTCTTTAAATTATTTTTTTCTTTTTCTAAAAAAAATTCTTGATTATATATAAATAAATTTAAAGAATGCATTATTTTTTATAACCCCCTTTTTTTATGAATTATTTTATATTTGCTCTAGGATGATATTTCAAATATGTTTTTTTCAAATATTTTTGACTAATATGAGTATAAATTTGAGTAGTAGTAATATCTTCATGACCTAAAATATTTTGTAAAGTTCTTAAATCCATTCCATTTTCCAATAAATGAGTTGCAAAAGAATGTCTTAATGTATGTAGTGAATATTCCTTTCTCAAATTAGCTTTTTTAGTTATTTGTTTGAAAATTTTATAACAACCTTGTCGTGATAAACGTTCTCCTTTTTGGTTTAAAAAAACAAAATCATTTGTTTTTTGTTTTAATAAGGATAAACGTCCTTTTTTGAAATATTTTTTTAATTTTTTTGTAGAATATTGAGTTATAGGAATAATTCTTTCTTTAGAACCTTTACCTTTAACAATGATATAAGATTGTTGTAAATTTAAATTGGATAAAGTTAGGTTTAAAATTTCTGATATTCTTAAACCTGAACTATACATTAATTCGAAAAAAGCTTTATTTCTTAATGAAATGAAAGTATTTTTATTATCAATGCATTCTAAAAAGACATAAATTTCTTCTAAAGATAAGACTAAAGGTAATTTTTTTTCTATTTTAGGTATTTTTAAAACAAGAGTTACATCCTGGTTTACTTTTTTTTCTAAAAATAAAAAAGAATGAAATTTTTTAATAACAATAATTTTTCTAGCTAAACTTCTACTACTAATTTTTTGTATATTATTAATGTTTTCTAAAAACAATGAAATATCTTTTTTTGTTATTTGATTAGGTTTTTTGATATTTAAGTTAGTAGTTATAAAATTTAAATATTGTGATATATCATTTAAATAAGCTTGAACAGTGTTTGATGATAATAAAAGTTCATGTTGAATATACGCTTTGAATTCTAACAAAATATTTTTCATTTTGGTCTTGAAACTTTCTGTAATATTAAAAAAATATTATTCTAAAAGATTTTTTTTATTAGAATCTAAATTTGGTCTAATATAAAATATATAACACAAGAATTTATTATTAATTTAATGAAAGTTAAGATTAAAGAATCTAAATTAAATTCGTTTTTATATAGATAAACAAAAAGAACTGAAAATATAGCTATAGAATAATTTAATATATTAATATATAAAGATATGCTTTTTTGTTTATAAATAGATAAATATTTAGCTATAATATCTATTCCTCCAGTTGAACTACCTATTTTGATGCAAGAACTAGTAATTAATCCTGAAAAAAAAGCAACAATTAGAACTCTGATCAAAGTTAACCTGAAACCACTATTTGGTTTTATTAAACCAAAACAATTACTTAAAAAATGTAAAGAACCATTTGGTTTATTGATTAAAGGAGTTAATATAAAGAATAAAAGAACAAAACCAATTGTATTTATTAAAGAATTTATACTAAATTTTAAATCTAATTTGGGGAAGGCAATGAAGATAAATAATAATAAATTAATTAAACCAAAAAGAATAGCAACAAACCAACCATTAAAAGATGGATTATTTCTCCATTCATCATTTGTTTTCATTAAAATTTTAGCTATAGCATCACAAAGACCGTGCATTCCTGTTGTGTATAATTGAATATTATAATCTCCACTTATAAATATAACATCCAATAAAACATATAATAAAAGTAAAAATAAAGAAATAATTACCGTTTTAATATTTTGTTTAGTTAAAAATTTATTACTATTTACGGAATTATTTGATATTTGTTTTATCATATTATAATATTTTTATACACCTATATTCTAATGATTTGATTATATATTTTATTGTTCAAAGTATTTTAAACAACGATCGCATAATTTGTTTAAATCTTTATTTTCTATGATATTCCAACATCTAGGACAAGCATTACCTGTTGCTAGCAAAATATTAATATTTAAAGATTTATGTTCGATTATTTGTATTTGAGATACAATTAATAATTGATGTAATTTGTCTTTAATTTCTAAAGAATTTATCATTTGGATGTATTCTTGTGGTAAATGTAAAATTAATTTAGCTTGTAAAGAAGCAGTTATAATTTTATTTTGTCTTGCTTCTTCTAATTGTTTTAAAATTTGTTCTCTTAAAATAAAAAATAATTTATAATTATTTTGTTTTTCATTTAATTGTTGTTTTTGATAATAATTAGTGATCCAATTTTGCAGTTCTTTTTTTTGAGGAATTGATTCTAAATAAATATCTTCTTTTTGAGTAAATGATAAATTTTGATACACTTCGGCAGTAGTATGAGGAATAATAGGAGTTAAAATTTTCAAAAAATACATTAAAAGATCGTATATATTGGATTTAATTACATTTTTTTCCCAATTATTTTCTTTTTCAATATATAAAATATCTTTACCAAAATCTAAATAAAAAGCGCTCATTTTATTCGAAATAAAAGGATATAATAAACTCATAATTTTTTCAAAATTATAATTTTCGTAAAAATCTATTATTTGTAAAAAAATATTTTGAAATTCTAATATAAATAATTGATGGAATATAGGTCTTTTCTCAATCGGAATATAACATTCTTTCAAAGGGTCAAAATTATTTAAATTGCCTAACATAAAACGAAAAGTATTTCTTATTTTTTTATATTTTTCTTCTATTTGTTTTAATATATTATCGTCTAATTTCACATCTATATTATAGTTGATATGAGCAACCCATAATCTTAGAATATCCGCGCCTTTTTGTTTTATAATTTGTAAAGGATCAACAACATTATTCAGTGATTTACTCATTTTTTGGCCTTTACCATCCAAAACAAAACCATGAGTAACAATTGTTTTATAAGGTTTTGCATCAAAAGCTGCTATAGAAGTAATTAAAGAAGAATTAAACCAACCACGATATTGATCTGCACCTTCTAAATAGACATCTGCAGATTCCAAATTGTTGTATAACTTTTTAAAGGTGCTATAAGAAGTACCAGAATCAAACCAAACATCCATAATATCCATTTCTTTTTTAAAAATATTATTAGGACTTTGTGGATTTGTATAATTAGGAGGTAATAATTTTAAAGGTTCCCATTCAAACCAAATTTCTTTACCATTTTTTTCAATTAAATTAGCTACATGTTGGATTACAAATTCATCTAAAATAGGTGTATTATTTTCTGTATAAAAAATAGGAATTGGCGCTCCCCAAATTCTTTGTCTACTGATAACCCAATCTTGTCTATCTTTTATCATATTATGCATTTTAATTTGTCCCCATTGAGGAATCCATTTTATTTTTTTAATTTCTGATAAAAGTTGTTTTTTAATTTTTGCAATATTTAAAAACCATTGCGGGATAGCTAAATAAATAATTGGTTTTTTATTTCTTTCATCATGAGGATAAGAATGATTGAATATTTCTGAATGTAGTATGAGTTTTTTTTCTTTTAAATCTGACACAATCATATGGTTAGCTTTTTCGTAAAATAAACCTTTATATTTGCCAGCAATTTCAGTCATTAAACCTTTTTGATCAACACTCAATAATATGTCTAAATTATATTTTTCACTTAATATAAAATCATCATAACCATGTCCTGGAGCAATATGAACTAATCCAGTTCCTTCTGTGTCTGAAACAAAACTATCTAAAATAATTTTTCTTTTTTGCTGAAATAATTCATTTTGATAAAAACAGTTTTTTAACAAATTTCCTTTAAAAGTTTTAATAATTTTGATGTTTTCCCAATTAAATTTTACTTTTAACTTATCTAAAACTAAATCGCTTAAGATATATTTTTCTTTATCGTTTATTTGAATTAAACAATAATTTTTGTTTGGATTTAAACAAACAGCTGTATTAGCCGGTAAAGTCCAAGGTGTTGTTGTCCAAACTAATAAAGATGTATTTTTAAATATATTTTCTTTTAAGTTTATATTTAAAAGAGGAAAAAGAACAAAAATAGATAAAGATTGATGATTTTTATATTCTATTTCTGACTCGGCCAAAACAGATTGTAAAAAAGGAGACCAATAAATAGGCTTTAATTTTTTAAAGATTAATTTTTTAGCAATCATTTTACTAAAAATACGGATTTGATCAGCTACAAAAGTATTATTTAAAGTTAAATAAGGTTTCTCCCATTGACCTAATATACCTAATCTTTTAAAATTTGTTTTCTGTTGTTCTACAAATTTTAAAGCTATTTCTTCACATTTATTTAAAAAAGTTTTTTTGGTCTTTAATTGATTTTTAGAAAATTTTTTTAATACAACTGATTCAATAGGTAGTCCATGACAATCCCATCCAGGAATATAAGGAGCGTGAAACCCTTGCATTGTTTTAAAACGTAATATAAAATCTTTTAAAATTTTATTTAAAGCATGTCCAATGTGAATATTGCCGTTGGCATAAGGAGGCCCGTCATGTAAAAAAAAACAAAGGTTATTTTTGTTCTTTTTTAAAACTTTATCATATAATTGAATATCTTCCCATTTTTGTTCTATTTCAATTTCTTTTTGGCTTAAATTACCTTTCATCGGAAATTTTGTAGAAGGCATTGTCAAGGTATTTTTATAATTTATATTTGTCATAATATTATTCTCCATTTTTTATAATAAAAAAAATTGTAATTATTTTATTTAATTTTATTTTGTTTAGAAACATTAAAGTAAAAAGTAATAACATCTCCATCTTGAACTAAATAATTTTTTCCTTCTAATCTTAATTGACCGTTTTCTTTTATTTGAACAAAATTGTTATTTTGCATTAAATCTTTAAAATTAAAAATTTCTGCTTTTATAAAACCTCTTTGAAAATCGCTATGAATTATGCCTCCGCATTCAGAAGCGGTCATCCCTTTATAAAAAGACCAAGCTTTTGTTTCTGTTTTACCTGTTGTAAAATAAGTTTGCAATCCTAAAAGTTTATAACTTTTTTTAATAATTTCTTGTAAAGCACTATTTTTTAAATTATACATTGATAAAAAATTTTCTTTTTCTGTTTTATTCAAAACAGATAATTCTTTTTCTAATAAAATACAAACTGGAATAAATTCTCTTTCTTTTTTTTTAGCATGTTTTGACATTTGTTGAAAAAATGAATTATTTGTTAAATCTAATAAATCTTTTTCTTGAAAATTACCAATATAAATCATAGGTTTTAAAGATAATAAATTAAAATTTTTAATTATTTTTAATTCTTGACTGTTTAAATTTAATTTAGATATATTATTGTCTTGTTCTAAATTAGATTTTAATTTTTTTAATAAATCTTCTTCTTTTAGTGTTTCTTTATTTAACAAATTTTTTTTTTGTCTATTTATTTTAGATAAACGTTTTTCAATTTGCTCCAAATCAGATAAAATCAATTCTGTTTCTATTGCGATACTTTCATTGACAGGATCTACTTTGTCATTAACATGAATAATATTTGGATCATCAAAACATTTAACTACATGACAAATAGCATCTACATCTCTAATATGATTTAAAAATTGATTTCCTAATCCTTCTCCTTTAGAGGCGTTTTTGACTAAACCAGCTATATCTATAAATTGGATTTGTGTTGTTATAATTTTTTGAGATTGAAAAAGATTAGCTAAAAAATTTAAACGTTCGTCTTGAATTGATACAACACCAACATTAGGTTGTATAGTAGCGAAAGGATAATTAGCTTCTAATACTTTCATATTTGTTATTGCGTTAAATAAAGTTGATTTCCCAACATTAGGTAATCCCACGATTCCTACTTTCATTTTTTTCTTTACCTTTTGTGAATTTATAAATATATTTATTATTTTTTTTTTGAAAGAATTGATATTTTTTTATTTCAAATTAATGAGTTTTTAATACAAACTATATATATAATTATTTTACTTGAAAAAAATTTTTTAATTTATATTAATAAAAATATCTTTTATTAAAGATGCTTTTTTGAATATTTATTTATCATAAAATTTTATATAAATATTTTAATTTTTTTATTCTATTTAAAAAGTCATATTAAAATAAATAAAAAAACTATTTCGTGAAATAGTTTTTTTATTTAATGTTGTTTCTTAATCTTAAACAATTAAAAATAACTAATAAAGTACTACCTTCATGAGCGATAACCGCTATAGGTAATGATATATTTCCAATAAAATTAATTAAAGAAAATATTACTATAATTAAAAAAGCAAATACAATATTTTGCCATATTATTTTATTTAATTTATAAGATATTTTATGAGTGTATATTATTTTTCTTAAATCATTTTTTATTAAAATAATATCTGCAATGTCTATAACTACATCGCTTCCTTCTTGTAAGGTTATGGAAACATCTGAGTTAGCTAAAGCTGGTGAATCATTTATGCCATCCCCTATCATAGCTACAATATGATTTTTCTTTTTTATTTTTTCGATATATTTTGCTTTGGTTTCTGGTAAACAATTAGATAAAAAAGAATTCAAATTTAACTTAGAAGATATAGCTTTTGCTACTTTTTCATTATCACCTGTTAACATTACTGTATTGATTTTTTTATTATTAAAATATTCGATTAGCTCTTTGGCTTCCGGTCGAATTATATCAATTATAGCGATTGACATAATAATTTCATTATTGTGACTCAAATAAATAACTGTATTCCCTTTTTTTAAAAATTCTTGAGTTTTTTGTTCTATTTCTAAAGGGACTTTATCAAAAATATTATATTTAGCTACTTTATAGAAATTATTTTTTTCATCTGTAGCTTCAATTCCAATTCCGATTAAATTAAGAGTTTTTAATTTTAAATTAAAGTTTAAATTTAATTTTTCTTTTAAGTATTTCTGTATTGCAAAAGCTATTGGATGATTTGAATTTTTTTCGATTGTCCATAAAATATTTAAATATTCATTTTTTTTTTCGTCGGAAATATTAGATTTAAAAAAAATTTCTTGAACTTTGATTTTTCCTTGTGTTAAAGTACCTGTTTTATCAAAAGCAATAGTTTCTATATTAGATAAAATACTTAATGATTGACCATTTTTTAATAAAATTCCTTTTTGTGCTAAATTCGAAATAGCTGAAAGAGTAGCAGGAATATCAGCAACAGCTAAAGCACAAGGAGAAGATACAGTTAAAAATACCATACTTTTATAAAAAATTTTGGAAAATTCTAAATGTTGAGACAAATAAGCAAAACTCGAATCATCATAGTGTTGTAATATTATATATATTAATTGTGTTATAATTATGAAAAAAGAAGTAATTAAAAGAACTGTTTTTACATATAAAGGTTCTAATTGTTTAATTAAAGATGCTTTTTTAGAAACATTTCCTTGAATTTTTTGAGTTAATCTAATTATTTCAGAAAAAATAGTTTTATCTTCGGTTGTAGTAATTTCTATTATTAAAGTATTGCTTAAATTTATATTACTGCCAAAAACTTTATCTCCTACTTTTTTATCTAAAGGCATACTTTCGCCCGTGATTGTTGATTCATCTATAGAAGAATGTCCTGATATAATAATACCATCAGAAGGTATTTGTTCTCCGTTTAAAATTATTACTTTATCTCCTATTTTTAAATCACAAACATCTACTAATTTAAAATCATTATTTTTTTGTAATAATTTAGCTTTTTTAGGTTTTATATCTAAAAGTTTTTTTATTTCTTTTTGATTTTTTTCTTCAACGTATTCTTCTAAAAAATGAGCTCCTCCGAAAATAATAATTAATAAAACAGCTTCATTATACTTTGCCTGGTATAAAGAACCAACAGTAGCTAAAATCATTAAAATATGCACATTTAGAGTTAATTTTTTATTTTTTTTAGTATTTTTATAAGTTTTAATTAAACCTTCTTTAATAACTGAATATCCAGTTAAAAATAAAATAAACAATGTTAAAAATTTTTTTATATAATTCGTAATATTGTTGTTATCAGAAAGTAAATTAGGAATGAAATTAATAGGTATAAAAATTACAAAATAAATTAATAATCCAAAAAAAAATAAATAAATAAATTTTTTTGGATTTTCGCTTTCTTTTTCTTTGGAATTATTATTCATAAGATATAAAAGTATCTTTCTAAAGATTAATGATTTTGTATAATGAATAATTTTGTATTTTGTTAAATTTATTTCAAATAATTATGTTTTTATAAATTTTTTTTAATTATTAAAATTATTTTCATTTGTATTTTTTTATTTCTTATTAATTTGTATTTTCGTTATTATTATCACTTGTGTTTTCTATTTTTGAATTATCATTTTCATAATTGTTATCGTTTGTGTTTTCTGGTTTTTCGTTTTCCTCATTATCTTTATTATTCATCATTTCTTGAAAAACTTTTTTACATTCTGTTTCAATCATTTGTCTTGTTTCTTGTTTTATAGGATGAGCAATATCTACATAAACACCTTTAGAATTTTTTGTACTTGGCATTGCAATAAAAAGACTTCTTTCGCCTTCAATAATTTTAATACCATGAATCACAAAACAATCATTTATTTTAATAGAAGCTTTTGCTCTTAATCTAGTTTTACTATTTGGATATAAATTTACTTTAACATCTGTTACTCGAAAATTATTTGTGCTATCTATATTTTGATTTGTTTTTATTTCCATTTTATTTTCTTCTTTGTCAACCATATCTTGAAAAGTTTTTTTAATATTTTCTTCGATCATTTGTCTTGTTTCTCTATTAATAGGGTGCGCAATATCTACAAAAATTCCTTTCGAATTTTTTGTACTTGGCATCGTAATAAAAAGACCTTTATCTCCTTCAATTACTTTAATATTGCGAACCACAAAACAATTGTTGAATATAATGGATGCAATAGCTTTCAAACTGTTTTTATTAGTATATAAATTTGTTCTTACACAAGTTATTTCCATTTTAAATATATTCCTTATTTTAATATTTACTTTTTATTTATATTTGAATTAAATCATTAATTTCAATTACTATAAATTATATTAACATAATTATTAAAAAATATAATTTTAATTTGTTTTTTCTTTGTTAATTATATTTGTTTTATTTAAATTAAAAAAATCAAAAAAAAGAGAAGTTATTTCTTTGAATTTGTCAATATCTATTTCTTCTGCTCTAATATTTAATGAAATGTTATTTTTTTGAAAAAACATTGAAATTTGCTTTTTACAAATATGAAAATTTTGACTCAAATTATTGATTAAAAATTTTCTTTTTTGTTTAAAAGACGCTTTAATAAAAGGATAAAATATTTGTTCCATAAACACTTTATCTTTTGCATCTAATTCAAATTTATCAAATTTTAAAACAATACCATCTACTTTAGGTTGAGGAAAAAACATATTTTTTTTTATTATTTTAATTTTAGTAACACGAGTTAAAGATTTTATGAAAACACTTAAAGCATTATAATTTTTGTCTTTTTCGTTAGATAAAATTCGAAATCCTACTTCTTTTTGGATCATAATAGTAAAAGTTTTTATTTGAGGCAAAAATAAAATTTTAAATAAAAGAGGAGTTGTGATATAATAAGGTAAATTACCCATCAAAACTATTTCTTCTTTAGGAAAGTATTTTTCTAAATCTGCTTCTAAATTACGTGATAAAAAATTATCATAAATAATATTAATTTTTGGATTATTGTCAAAATTTAAAAAAAATTTTAAATCTTGATCAATTTCATAAGCTAAAACTTTTTTAGCTTTATTTAATATCAAACGAGTTAAAATACCTTTACCCGGACCAATTTCTACAACATTTTTATTTTCTATATCAGCTGTTTTAACGATCATTTTTAATAAATTAATATCATTTAAAAAATTTTGTCCGTATTTTTTTTTGAATATATGTTTATTTTTATTCATTTTTATATTTTCTATAAAAAAATTTTGAATCTATTTTTTGTAAATTTTTATCTTGTAGGTGCCTACTTAATAAATTAATGATAGGAGATTCCTTACTTAAAGTAGTAGTGTTTTGTTGTTTAAAATCTTTATAAATGAGAATATTATCTCCAATATTATTTTTATTTTCTTTATAGATAATTGATGTAATTTTTTTACCATCATAAGTATAATAATCTATTTCATCGATTTTATAATGATTTTTAATTTCTTGAATTTTTTGTTGATTGTCTTTATTAATATCTAAATAAGACCAAATGTTACGATTTAAAAAATCATTGCATAAATTAATTAAAATATTATCTTTTTCTTTTTTTAAATAAAAAATTAAAACATGTATATAGAAATCGTCAATATTTAAATAATTATAAATATCATCAGGTTGATTAATAAATTTTTCTAAAATTGAAATAATATCTGAACATTGAAATTTATATTTGTTTTTAAATAAAAAATCAACTCTTTTAAAAATTTGTTCTAAAATAACTGAAAAACCTATCACTTTAGTATGATAATACACTCTACAATACATATGATAACGATTGATTAAGTAATTTTCTATAGAAGTGATACTACTTTTTTTAAAAACGATTTTATTTGTTTTCTTATCTATTTCCATACTTCTGATTAAAAGATCGGAATCAATATAGCCATAACTTACTCCTGTAAAAAAGGCATCTCTTCTTAAATAATCTAAACGATCAAAATCTAATTGACTAGATAAAAGTTGTTCAATCAATTTAAATTTACCTTCTTTGTTTATGATAGAAGTAACATCTTTTTTAAAATTAAGATCTATTTTATCTAAAATATTATTGATTTCCTTATGTTCTAAAATTATCGTAGCACTTTGTTTTTCATGGTTTGTTTTAAAAATAATTTCAAAAGTATGAGAATAAGAACCATGTCCTATATCATGTAATAAAGCTGAAGTTAATAAAAGCATTTTAGTTCTATGATCGAATATATTTATCAAAATATTATTGTTTATTTCTAAAAATCTTCTAGCTAATTCATAAACTCCTAAACTATGATTAAAACGTGATTGTTCAGCACAACTAAAAACCATATGTACAAAACTTAATTGTTTTATTCTTCTTAGTCTTTGCATAGGACTAGTATCAATTAATTTTTTTAAAAAAAGATAATTGATGTATATATATCCATAAATAGAATCATTAAAAACTTCAGGTTTTTGCAATTCTTCTGGTTTATTATACTTCATAAATATTCTTTAACATTTCAATAAAATTTCTTTCCAAAGATTCATTTTATTATATATTACTTTATTTTGTGAAATTATAAAAAAATTTAGATTTTCAATAATAAATAATTAAATTATTTTAGGATTAATTAATTTTGCTTTATCACCTGTTTTTAATAAAAAAGCACTAGCATCATCAGTATCTAAATGACATTCTAAAGAAAAATTTTTATCTACTCGACATAAAACATTACCTAAAACACCTGATTTAATTCCTTCGATTTCAATATTTACTACTTGTTTATCTACAACATTAAATTCATTAGCTTCTTCTAATGAAAAATGAATATGTCTATTAGCAATAATCACTCCTTCTTTAATTTCAACTTTACCTTTCGGACCTATTAAAGTAGCTGAAGATGAATCTTTAATATCACCTGAAGATCTCATAGGAGCTTCAAATTTACATCTTAAATTATCACTTTGACTTATTTCTATTTGATCGAAATTTCTAACTGGACCTAGAATACGAACATTTTTTAAAATTTGTCCTGATGAACTCATGATATCAATTTTTTCTTCAGAAGCGTATTGTCCTTTTTGTTTTAAATTTTTTAAAAAAGTTAATTTATAATTTGGAATTCCAAATAAAATATCTAATGTTTTTTGAGATAAATGTGCATGTCTACCTGAAATGCCTAATGGTATTAATTTCATAAATTTAACTATCCTTTTTTGATTATTTGATTTTTCATTTATATACATTTAAATTGTAATTTAATTAATTTATTATTTAGAAATTTAATTTGATAATTGTTATATCAAATGATTATATAAATTATATAACACAAACACACTTTAAAAGTGGGTTTTTTTATTTTTTAGAGATTAGGATTTTTTGTCCAATATTTTTTTAAACTTGTCTTGTATTTGGCCCCCTTTTAATTCATCGCCTTTTTCTAAAATATAATATTTATATTTTTCTTCGTTCAATTCTGTTTTATTTATTTTTTTTTCTTTTTTTAATTCGTCTTTTAAATTTTGGAATGTGTTGCGGTATTCTTTTTCTTTATATTTTTTCATAATATGTTTAGCTATTTCATATGAATTGTCAATAATATTCTTAATTTCTATTTTATCGTTGTTTGACGCAATATCTTCTGTTATAATTTCACCATCTTTTAATTTGAAACACATACCTAAGTCTTGAACCATATGGTTCGCTAATGATTTAACTTTTATTAAATCATTCGAAGAACCAGAACTAATATTATTTTGTCGGAATATTGCTTCTGCCGCTCTTCCTCCTAATAAAATAATAATACGTTCAATTAGGTCATTTTGAGTTGGTAAAATTGTTTCATTTTTCAAACTAGATAATGTGTAACCTCCTATTTTGCCTTTAGATTCTACGTTGATGCGATTTACTTCTGAACCTAAAGCTTTAGCTACTAAAGCATGACCTAATTCATGTTGAATAATTGTATCTTTGTCGGTGTCACATTGTTCTTGTTCACTTTGAACTCCCATTTGTATTGCATCAAAAGCATCATATAAATGCTCTATTTTTACATCTTTCTTATCAGGAGCTAATTTAATTGCTTCTTTTATTAAAGAATTTATATCTGAGGTAGTTAAAAGAGCACTTGATAAAGTTTCTAATAGTCCTTGATCATCCTTTAAAATTTTGTCTATTGTTGTTTTTAGAATCTTGTTTTTATTTAAAAAAAATTCAATAAGTTTTTTTATTTCTTTTTTATTAGGATGTCCTAAATAAATTTTTTTACCTAAGCGACCTTCTCTAACTAAAGCATCATCTAATAATTCTTCTCTATTGGTAGAACCAAAAACAATACCATATGGTTCATTATTGGATTTAAATCCATCTATTTCGCCTAATAGAGCATTTAATGTGTTTTCTGCTTCAATATTACCAGCATTTCCATCAGAACTTCTTTTTCTACCTATCGAATCTATTTCATCAATAAAAATAAAAAAATATTTTTTATTTTCTGTATTAGCTTCTTTTTTAGCAGTTTCAAAAAGTGTTCTAATACGTAAAGCACCTAAGCCTACATATTTTTCTACTAAATCCGAACCGTTAACAATAAAAAAAGGAGCATGTTTTTTAACAGAACCAGCTAAACATTTGGCTAAATAAGTTTTCCCTGTACCGGGCGGCCCATGCAACAAAAATCCTCTCGGAATATTTTCATTTGTGTTTTCGATATTTTCAATTAAGTCTTTTATATCTTTTTTTATAGAATCAGAACCACAAAAATCTTTATCAATTGTTAATTTATTATTTTGAACTTTTTTATCCAATGCCCATTGTGTGTTTGAATGATCATTTGAAAATAAATTTTTATTATTTTTCATTTGATTTATAAGTCCGAAAAATAGAAGAATCATTAAAATATTTAAAATAATACTACTAATTTTTTGAGCTAATGACAAAAAATCCTTTTTATTTTGTTGAATGAATATTTCAGGTTCTTTTTTTGGATTGAATTCTTTATTTGGTCTTGGAAATTGCGGTTCGAAATTCATAATTCAATATTTCCTTTTTTTAATTTATATTTTTCTAAAAAAGTTTTTAATAAAAATATATTTTTATTTTGAATTTTAGTTTGAGTATAATCAAAAGATAAAGGAACGAATTTGTTAATAGTTACTAAAACACGATTAAACAAAATTTCTTTTTTAAATTGAATCAATTTAGTTCTTATTTTTGAATTTATTTGTTCTAAATTATTAAAAATGTTTTCTAAATTATTAAATTTATTTAATAATTTAGTAGCAGTTTTAGGTCCTATTGAAGGAACACCTTTAATATTATCTGAACTATCACCTGTTAGACTTTTAAAATCAATTATTTGATTTGCTTTTAAAAAAAATTCATTTTCTAACATTTGAGAATTATAATAAATAACTTTTGTTAAACCTTGTTTAATTAAACCAACTGTAATATTACAATTTATTAATTGAAGTAAATCTTTGTCACTAGATAAAATAAGAACAGAAATATTATTTTGACTTGCTTGATTAGCGATGGTACCAATAATATCATCTGCTTCATAACCATCTTGAGAATAATGATGGATCCCTGATAACGTTAAATATTCTTTTATTAAATGGATTTGATTAATTAAAGATTCTGGCGTTTTTAGACGACCTTTTTTATAATCTTCATAAAGTGTATGTTTTTGCGTTTTATGTTTAGAATCGAAAGCAACGCAAATATGATTTTCGGTTTTTTCTAAAATTTTTTTAAACATATTGATAAAAACTATTAATGCGTTTATATCTTCGCCTTCATTTTTTTTCATTAATTTGACTTTTTTATAATAAGTAGCGTAATAAGCTCTAAAAACTAAAGAATTACCATCTACTAGAACTATTTTACGCATATTTTTATATTTCATCTCCGTAAATAAATGTTTATCAAAAAAATAAAAGTATTATTTTTAATTTAAAAATTTATTTAATAAATCTTCAGGATTATTTATTTCATTTGAATCTAAATTCCCTATTTGTTTAGATATTTGTTTTTGTTTTTGAATAAAAATTATTAAATTATTTATGTCACTCATTTGATTACCTGATCCTTTAATAATTCTTGCTCTTCTTCTATTATTTTCTTCAATTAATTTAGGGTTTAATTTTTCTTCTTTGGTCATACTTTGAATAATAGATTTAAATTTTTTAATAACATCATTTTCTAAAAAAGGCATTTGTTTTATTTTAGAACTGATCCCTGGCATGAAATTTAATATTTTTTTCATAGATCCTATTTTACTCAATAAATTAAGTTGTTTCATTAGATCATTATAATTATAATCATTTTCTAAAATTCTATTTAAAACCTGTTTATCTTGTTTTGTATTTATTTTTTCTTTTACATTTTCCATTAGAGTTAAAATATCACCCATACCCAAAATTCTAGAAATCATACGTTCTGGATGGAAAATTTCAAAATTATCATCATTATGTTTTTCTGAATAAGAAGTGAATTTGATAGGTAATTTAGTGACATATTTCATTGATAAAGCTGCCCCACCTTTAGCATCTGAATCCATTTTTGTTAAAATGATTCCTGTAGCTTTTATTTGTTGATGGAAATTTTTAGCTATATTAACAGCTTGCTGGCCTAAAAGTGCATCAGCTACAATTAATATCTCTGAAGGATCACATTTGTGTTTAATATTTTGTATTTCTTTTATCATTTTAGGCTCAATAGTTAAACATCCAGCTGTATCAATGATAACTACTTCAAAATTATTTTGTTTAGCGTATTTTATACCATTTTCAATAATATTTAAAGTTTTTTCATTTTCTTGAGAAAATACTTCAATATTAATTTTTTCTCCGATAGATTTTAATTGTTCTATCGCTCCGAATCTATAAGTATCAGCAGCAATTAATAAAGTTTTTTTGTTAAGTTTCTTTTGTATAAAAAAAGATAATTTTCCGGCCGTTGTTGTTTTACCGCTTCCTTGTAAACCTATTAAAAGAATAATATCTAAATTTTTATTTAAATTTAAAGCGGTATTTGTGTGACCTAAAATAATTGTTAAAATATTTTTTATAATTTTGATAATTTGTTCTTGTGGTTTAATCCCTTTAATAATTTCTTGTCCTAAGGTTTTTTGTTTTATTAATTCATTAAATTCGGTTATAACTTCGTAACTAACATCTGATTCTAATAAAGCTAAACGAATATCTTTCATTATGGCTTCAAAATCTTGTTCATTAATAAATTTTTTGCCTTTAATTTTGTTTATTATTTTAGAAAAACCATTACTTAAAAAACTCATTTTATTTCGTTTATAACCCTTTCTCATTGCTATTAATTTCAAAATTATAATCAAATAAAGTATCAATGTAATGATTAATATCAAATTCTATTAAATCATTCTTTTTTTCGCCAATGCCTATATATTCAGTGGGTAAATTATAAATATGTTTTGTAGTTAAAATTAACCCCCCTTTACCTATTCCATCCAGTTTAGTTAAAATAATACCTGTTAAAGGGACTACTTGGTTAAATACTTCTATTTGTTTTAATCCGTTTTGTCCAGTCATAGCATCTAAGATTAGAAAAGTTTTATGAGGGCCTTCAGGAAATATTTTACCGATAACTCTTTTAATTTTTTCTAATTCTTTCATTAAATTGACTTTATTTTCTAATCTTCCTGAAGTATCACATAAAATTATATCAAAATTATTATTGTTTGCGTAAGTTAAAGCTTCAAAAAATAGACTTGAAGGGGATATATTCCCTTTTTTATAAAAAATTTCGTTATTTGTTTTTTCTCCCCATATTTTCAATTGTTCTATAGCACCAGTTCTAAAAGTGTCACCAGCAACTAATAAAACTTTTTTGCCTTTTTCTTTAAATTGGAAAGCTAATTTTCCAATAGTTGTTGTTTTGCCTACTCCATTCGCGCCAACAAATAAAAAAACTTGTTTTTTGTTTTTTGTGCTATTTATATTTTTTTGTTTTATGCATTCATTACCTTTTTGATAAAAAGATATAAGTTCGTTTTTTATTAAAGTTAATAATTGTTCAGATTTTGAAATTTTTTTTTCTTGAATTTTTTGTTTGAATTGTTGAATCAAATAATAAGAAGTTTTTACTCCTATATCTGATTTAATAAATAAAATTTCTAAATCATTTAATAAAGATAAATCAATATTTTCTTTTTGTAAAACAACTTGAACCCATTGATTAAAATTATATTCTAATTTTTGTATTCCTAATAAATTTTGTTTATTTTTTTTTTTAAAAATTTTTTTTATGATATTAAACATAAATACACCTTTTTTTTATATATTATTTTAAAGAAATTTATTGAAATTTAAATTAATAATTTTGATTATTTGTTTTTGCTTTTATTTTTTTAAATTTATAATGTTTTTACATTTAGGAAAAGCACTACAACCTAAAAAATCACCATATTTTCCTTTTCTCTTAATTAAGAAAGAACCACATAATTCACATTTTTCTTCAGTTAATAAAATATTTTTGTTTTGTTTTTTTAAACTTATAATATTTTTACATTTAGGAAAAGCACTACAACCTAAAAAATCACCATATTTTCCTTTTCTTTGAGCCAAAAAAGAACCACATAATTCACATTTTTCTTCGGTTATAATTGGTTTAGGTTTTTCTATTTTTTGTTGTGCTATTTCACAAAGTTCTTGAAATTTTTTATAAAAATTTTGTAATAAATCTAATTTCTTTATTGTACCAAAAGAAATTTCATCTAATTTTTTTTCCATTTTAGCTGTATATTCCACATTTATTATTGAGGAAAAAAATTGATCTAAAGTTTTTTTTGTTAAAATACCTAATTCTGTACAAACCATTTTTTTATCTTCAATAACAACATAATATCTTTTTTTTAATATTTCAATAATTGAAGCATAAGTAGACGGTCTACCAATTTTTAAATTTTCTAATTCTTTAATTAAAGAAGCTTCTGTGTAATGAGAAGGAGGATTAGTCATTTTTTTTATTATTTGAATTTCTTTAGGTTTATATTCTTTATTTATTTCTAAAGGAGGTAACATAATTTTGTTAAATGGATTTTTTGATATTTTATAATAACCTTCAAAAATCATTTCATTTGTTTCTGTTAAAAAAAGATATTTATCTACTTCAAAGAATAATTGAGTTTTATTAATTATAGCTTCTGACATAAAACAAGATAAAGTACGTTCATAAATTATATTATATAAAGCTAATTCATATTTATTAAGATATTGTTTTAAACTTTCAGGAGTTTTATTTATGTCAGTGACTCTAATAGCTTCATGAGCATCACTAATATTTTTATTTTTTATATTTTTTGTTTTTTGTATATTACCTACATATTCAGAACCGTATTTATTTTGAATAAAATATTTAATTTTTTTTTCAAAATCAGAAGAAATTCTAACAGAATCAGTTCTCATATAAGTAATTAAACCCATTCTTGCATTATTTATATCAATTCCTTCATAAAGTTTTTGAGCTGTTATCATTGTATTTTTAGCGCTCATAGAAAGATTTTGAAAAGTATATTGTTGTAGAGTGGACGTAATAAAAGGTTTAGGAGGTGTTTTTTTGATTTTTGTATTTTTAATATTTTTTAATAAAAAATTTTTATCTTTGATTTTATTAAAAATTTCAAGCGCTTCTTTTTCTTTTATTTTATGCTTTTCAGTTTGAATTATTAAATTGGATTGAAAATGTTCAAAATGTGCTTTAATTAAGTTATATTCTTCTCGGATGAATTTATTACGTTTTTCTTCTAATTCGACAATTAATTTTAAAGCAACTGATTGAACTCTACCTGCTGATCGAGATTTAATTTTTCTAATGATTCTAGATAATTTAAAACCAATAATTCTATCTAACATTCTTCTAGTTTCTTGAGATTCTACTAATTTTTTATTAATACTACAAGGAGATTTGAATGCTTTTTGGACTACATCTTGAGTGATTTCGTTAAATAAAATTCTATTTTTATCTTTTTCATCTAATTTTAAAATTTGTGATAAGTGCCAAGCTATTGCTTCGCCTTCTCTATCTGGATCAGTTGCCAAAAAAACTTTTTTGTTTTTAGTTTTTTGAATTAATTCTTTTACTATTTGTTTTTGTTTTTCTATTATTATATAATCTGGTTTAAAGTTATTTTTAATATCTATACCCAAACGTTCTGTCCCTTTTAAAGATAAATCTCTAATATGTCCTTTAGAATGCAAAACTAAGATATCTTCACCGAGATAATTATTAATAGTTTTAGCTTTGGAAGGAGATTCTAAAATAATTACTTCTTTTTTCATAATATGAATCAACTTTCTTTTTTTAGATATATCTTTTTTTATTTTACTTTATATATCTATAAAAAATCTTTAAAATTAAGATCATAATTAATTTTCGGCATTTTATTACTTTGAATTTTTTTAAAAATCATTGATAATAAGTTATTTTTTTGGCGAAGATCATAATCATTGGAATAAATATTAGGATACATTTTATTTATTAAAATTTGTAATAAATCGTCTTTTTCTAATTCGAAATTCTTTAAATTAAAAATTGTTTTTAAATTATTAGGATATTTTGTTTTTAAATATTTTAATAAATAATCTATAATTTCTTCTTTTATGAATATATTTTCTTTTATACAACCACAAATAGCCAAAGAATAACCTATTTCTTTATATTTAAATTTAGGCCATAAAACACCTGGAGTATCTAGTAATTTCATATTATTATCTAAATTAATCCATTGCATTTGTTTTGTAATACCTGGCAAATTTGATGTTTTAGTAATTTTTTTACCTGCTAAACAGTTAATTAAGGTTGATTTGCCTACGTTTGGTACTCCTATAATCATAAATTTTAAAAATTTTTTTATTTTTTGTTTTTTATAATTTAAAATTTCTTTAATTTTAGGATATATTTTATGAGTATTTATTTTTTTTTTAGCATCTATGTTTAGAGTATGAAATATTTTTTTTTTATGAAAAAAATTTAAAAAAAAACTATTTTGTTCTAAATCTGCAAGAGAACTTTTATTGAATAAAATTAAAAAAGGTTTATTGTTTAAACATTTTAAAAGTTCAAAATTCATACTTGAAAAAGGAATTCTTGCGTCTAAAATAATCAAAATACAATCTACGAATTTTAAATTTTTTTGAATATCTTTCAAAGTTTTAGACATATGGCCTGGAAACCATTGAATATTTATCATAAATTTAAAACCATTCTTTATTATTTTTATTATAAATTATTTTTTTTTATCTCTATCTCTTCTTCTAATTCATTTAAAATGTCATTTATATTTTGTGTTGGTGTGAACATTTTTTTACTATAGATTTGATAAATTTCTTCTCCTATAATTAAAATAATTGCACATCCAATCTTATCAAGAATTTTACTATAAGCGAGTTTAATAAAAATTTTTTTCGCCCAATGAAAAGGATTAAAACAATTTAAAGTATTAGATACAAAATTTAATATTTTATTAGTTTTTTGATATTTTTTCAGATATTTTTTATCTATTAATTTTTGTTTTAAAACAAAAATTTGTCTTAAAGTCATTTTGCGAAAATAGAATATAATTTTTTTATCAAATAAATTTTCTAATCTGTCATGTAAATATTTTATTAAAGTTAAACCTTCTTCGATAGTAATTTCTAAATAAGGAAATGGCGAATTAGGATAAAAAATAGAAGAAGCTTCTAAAATTAAATTTTTACAATTATTTAACAAAGACGGCATATAATCGTTTGGATTCTTTTTAATATCTTTTCGAAATATTTTTTGTTTTTTTTTTATTAATTTATTCATTTCTTCGTTGGATAATTTATCATTTTTAATATCTTTTATTTTATTTTTTTGCTTATTTAAGTTTTTTAAAACAGAATATAAATATAATAAACTGAATATTGTAAAACCAATGATTAAACCCGCAAAAAAAGCAGTAAATATTTGAAATTTTATTAACCAATCTGTAGCTATCACAAAAACTCCTATTTATATAATTCTAAAAAATATTTCTTAGTTTCTTTTATTTTTTAAAAAATATTTTGAATTTAAAGCAATTATATTATATATTTGTTATTTTTCTTTTTTTAAACCAAAATAAAGATATTTTTTTTGACCGAGCGTAGAATTTAAATATAAATTCGGAATCCAAATAATAATATTTTGTTGATCAACAATTAACCAAATTTTATCTCTTTCCATTAAAGGAATTTTTAAATTAATAAAAAATTTTTTTAATTTTTGTTTTCCGAAAGAAAATCTTAAAATATCACCTGGTTGTCTTTTTCTTAAAAAAAAAGGAGGTTTGATATTGTTTGGATCATATAATATTTTTTTAATTAAAAAACAAAAAGATAAAAAATTTTTCTTATTTGAATAATATAACAAAGATTTTAAACATTTATTATTTTTTTCTTGTTTTCTTTGTTTTTTTTGCCAAAAAAATTTATTATATTGTTTTATAAATAACCATTCAGATGATAATGAATCCCAAGTTATATTAGGTTTTTGATCATTTTGTAAACCTTTGATAATATTATTTATTAAATCAAAATTTTTATTAATTTTTTTTTCTTCTAATAAAAATAAAATGATATCTTTTTGAATAACAATATCTAATTTTAAAAAAGATGTTAAATTGAAACAAAAATTATTTTGATTTTGTTCTAAAAAATCATGAGTTTTTTTTCTAATAAATATGTTTATTTCTGTCATTTGAAGATGAAATTTTTTAATATTTTTTAAAAAATTATTCATTTCTTTGAAACAAGGTATAATTTGATTTCTTATCTTATTTCTAGTATATATATTTAAATTATTAGTATAATCTTCGAAAAAAGTAATTTTTTTGTTAGAAGCATAAGATAAAATATCCTGTTTGGAAATATATAATAATGGTTTTACAAAATAAAAACCATTATTAAAATATGATGTTTGCATTCCGCTATATCCTAAAACAGAACTACCACGAGCGATTTTGAATAAAATAGTTTCGGCTAAATCATCTAAATGATGTGCTGTGATTATATAATTGGTTTTATGTTTTACAGCAATTTGTTTTAATTTTTCTTGTCTTAATAATCTAGCTTTATTTTGGAAATTTTTTTCTTCTATGTTTAATTCGAAATAATAAAAAGATATTTGTTTTGAACAACAATATTGTTCGATTAAAATTTTATCTTTTAAGGAGTCTTTTCTTTTTAAATGGTTAAAATGTACCACGATTAAATTATACTTGGAATGATATAAATAATCCAGTAATACCATAGAATCCACTCCTCCACTTACAGATATAATATATGTATTTTTTTTATCGAATTTTAAACATAGAGAAGAAAAAATCATAATATTAGGTCCTTTTTTTTAAGACTTTGAAATTATTGTATTATTTATATTTATTTTCTATTTTTTTTAATTTTAAAATTTCTAATTGTTTTTCGTCAATTAAAGTAGGACTTTGCATCATTAAGTCTTGTCCGCTCTGAGTTTTAGGAAAAGCAATTACATCTTTAATATTATTTGTTTTAGTAAATAACATGACTAAACGATCTAATCCTAAAGCGATACCGCCATGAGGAGGAGCGCCATATTTTAAAGCTTCATTAAAAAAACCAAAATTTTGTTCAATCTCTTCTTTTTTTAAACCTAACTTATTAAAAATAAATTCTTGAACTTTATATTGATAATTTCTTAACGAACCACCACCTACTTCATGACCATTCCAAATTAAATCATAAGTTTGCGCTTTAACTTTATCAGGGTTTTCATATAATTGTTGGACATTTATAGGAGCAGTAAAAGGGTGATGCATAGAATAATATTTCATTTCTGATTGATCAAATTCTAATAAAGGAAAATCGACAACCCATAATAAAGATTCTTTTGTAGGGTCATATAAATTTAAATTTTGAGCTAACTTATTTCTTAAATAACCTAAAGATTTTAATATAATGTCATTATTTCCATTATCTAATTCTGGATTGTTTTGTGATATAATAAAAAAACAAATTTCTTCTTCTAAAAAAGAATTTTTTGTAATAAAATTACTTAAATAACCTTTTAATACATTGTTTTGTCTTTGTATGATTTGTAAATTTAAAGAAAACATTTGTTGAATTAAATTTTTATATTCATCAATTTTTTTTCTGGAAAAAAATTTTTTGTATTCTTTAATACTTATTTTAATACCTTTAATTATTTTTGTATTATTGTTTTCATGTATGAATTTAGTATCAAAATAAGGTGTTAAATTTTCAATTAATAAATCAAATCTTAAATCTGGTTTGTCTGTTCCATATAAATTTAGAGCTTCATTATAAGTTATTTTGGGTAAAGGCGTTTTTAAAGTTTTGTCGAAAATAGAATGAAAAAGATTTTGCATTATTTCTTCTATTAAAGTCATAATTTCTTCTTTAGTAAAAAAAGAGGTTTCGATATCTATTTGAGTAAATTCTGGTTGTCTATCAGATCTTAAATCTTCATCACGAAAACAACGTGCTATTTGAAAATATTTTTCAAAACCAGCAATCATATATAATTGTTTAAATATTTGCGGTGATTGAGGCAAAGCATAAAACTTGAAAGGATGAATACGGGACGGAACTAAATAATCTCTAGCTCCTTCAGGGGTAGATTTAGATAAAATAGGGGTTTCTAACTCTAGAAACTCATTGTCTAAAAGAGTTTGTCTTATGTTTTGGGTAATTTGATGACGTTTTATTAAATAATTTTTTTGTTCTGTTTTCCTTAAGTCTAAATAACGATATTTTAAACGGTGCTCTTCTGATGCTTCTGTTTGTTCAAAGACGTTTAAAGGTAAAGTATGAGCTTCTGAAAGAATATTAATTTTTTCAATTAAAATTTCTATTTCTCCTGTTTTTAAATCCAAATTTTTATTTATTCTTTCTTTTACCCAACCTATAACTTCGACTACAGTTTCTATTTTCATAGAAATTATTTTATCATATTTTGGATGATTTTTATCAGCAACTAATTGTATGATTCCTGAAAAATCTCTTAAAATTAAAAATATTTTTGCACCAATATTTCTTTTTCTGGCCAACCAACCTTTGATTAAAACTTTTTGTTCTTTTTGTTTTAAAGTTATTTCGTTATTAGAAAAAATATATTTTGTTTTCATTTATAAGTTTAATCCCTCTTTTAAAAAATTGATTATTTTATTTTTATTTATAGTAAATGTTGTTTGATCAGAAATATTTTTAATATTAACTTTATTATTTTCCATTTCTTTTTGCCCTATAAAAATAATATATTTAGGTTTTAATTCTAATATCTTGCGTAATTGTTTTTTAAAATTGAATATTTTATAGTTCATTTCGGATTTTATATTGTTTTGTCTGATTTTTCTTAATAAGATAAGCGTATCTAACATAATCATTTCATTTAAAGTAAATAAATAAACATCTAAACCATATTTTGTTTTATAATTTTCAAAAAACATATTTTCGTCTAAAATATCCATTAATCGTTCTATTCCGAAAGCAAAACCAATACTCTTAATTTCATAACCACTAAATTCTTTTATAAGATTATTGTAATTACCACCACCACCTAAGATATATTTTTGTTTATTTATATGAGAGAAAATAGAAATTTCGAAAACAAGATCAGTATAATAATCTAAACCTCTCACTAATTGAAAATCTATTTCAAAATTAATTTGGGCTTTACGTAAAATATCTAAAGTTGTTTGAAATTTGTTTTTAGATTCATGAGTCAAATAATTAAATATAATAGGTGCTTCTTTTAAAATTTTTTTAGTGGAACATTCTTTGCAGTCGAAAATTCTTAAAATATTTTGATCTTTTCTTGTTAGGCATAAATTACATAATTCATTTTGATGTTTTGTTATATAAGGTTTAAAATCATTTAAGAAACGGTTACGTGATTCTAAATCCCCTAAACTATTAATTTTTATTTTAGCTTCTTTTAAATTAAGTATATTTAAAAGATCACTTAGTAAAAAAAATATTTCTATTTCTGATAAAAAATTTTGAATTCCAATAACTTCAACTCCAAATTGATGAAACTGACGATAACGTCCTTTTTGGGGCCTTTCGTAACGAAAAAAAGGACCATAATAGTAGAATTTCGTTAAATCATTTGTATTATAAAGTTTATTTTCGACATAACTTCTAGCAATAGAAGCTGTTCCTTCTGGTCTTAAAGCAATATTTCTACCTTTTTTATCTTTAAATTGAAAAATTTCTTTCATAACCATTTCAGAATATTGAGCAGAACGTTGAAATAATTCACAATATTCTAAAATAGGTGTTCTGATTTCTTGAAAATTATATTTTTCCAAATATATTTTAATTTTATTTTCTAAAATTTTCCATTTTTCAATTTCAAAGAATAGTAAATCTCTAGTACCTTTAATTTTTTGCATAATCTTTTAATTGATTCCTCTATAAATTTGATAAATATTAGGTAATTGTGATAAAGTAGAAATTAATTTTTCAATTTCTTTAATATTATGAATTAAAATTTTTAATTTAATTTTTGTTTCTGATGATTTATCATTAACAATATTTATTTTTAAAATATCAATTCCTAATGCGTTAATTTTTTTATTAATATTTATTAAAAGTGTAGAATTACGAGAACCTATTAAAAAAATCCAAGCAAAATATTTTAATTTAGGATTATCATTGTACCAATGAGCATCAATAATTTCGTTTGAATCATATTTTGTTATATTAGGGCATGTTTTACTATGAATATTAATACCTTTTCCTTTAGAAATAAAACCTATAATATCTTCGTTAAATACAGGAGTACAACAATTAGCTAATTTTAATTTAATATTTTCTACTCCTTCAATAAAAACTCCACTATTATTGCAATAAGATACTTTATTATTATAATTTTTTATTATTTGTTTTTCGCAAATATTTTTATTTTTTTCTAAGGATAAATTAATTTTATTAATTACATAATTACAATTAATTTTTGTATTAGCGATAGCAATATATAAATCATTAATATTTTGAATATCTTGTTTATGACAAAATTTAGTTAAAAAATTTTTATCAATTGTAAAGTTTATTTTTTTATTATTTAATTCTTTTTTTAAAATCTCTTGACCTGTTTTGATTAAATATAGATTTTTTTGTTTTTCTTGATTTAAAACTTTTTTGATTAATTTTTTAGCATAAGTAGTTTTGACAATTTTTAACCATTCTTTGTTAACACGAAATAAATTTTTATTAGTTGTGATAGAAATAATATCGCCATTTTTTAAAATATAATCTAAAGGAACAATTTTCCCGTTCACAATAGTTCTAGTCATTCTATATCCAATAGAGGAATGAATAAGAAAAGCGAAATCAATTGGTGTTGAACCTTTCGTTAATTCATAAACTTCTTGTTTAGGAGTAAAAACATAAATATTTTCGGTTAAAATATCATTTTTAATAGCATTTACAAAATTTTCAGGATTTTTATTTAAATAATCATCGGAATCTTGAGTTATTTTAATTAATTCTTTATACCATCTTAATTTTTTAGCGATTTCCAATTGTTTATCTTGTTTGGAATATATTTTATTTTCTTTATATCCCCAATGTGCAGCAATCCCTTTTTCGGCAATTTCATCCATTTCTTTAGTTCTTATTTGTAATTCGAATAAAGTACCATCTTTAGATAGAACAGTATTATGCAATGATTGATATAAATTAGGTTTAGGAACGGCAATATAATCTTTAAATCTTAAAGGTAAAGGTGAGTAATGAGAGTGAATAATGCCTAAGCAACGATAACATAAATCTACTTCGTTTACAATAATACGAATAGCCAATAAATCAAAAATTTCTTCTAATCCTACTTGTCTTTGCTTCATTTTTTTATAAATGCTATAAATATTTTTGCTTCTACCGCTAATAGAAAAATTTGTAATATTAGATTGATTAAACAAAATTTTAATATTGTTAATTATTTCTTGAATAGATTTCTCTCTTTGATTTTGTTTCATATTGATTAAGTTAGATATTTGATAATATTTTTCAGGTTGAATATAACGAAAAGAGAGATCTTCTAATTCTGATTTTATTTTAAATAAACCTAAACGATGAGCTAAAGGAACATAAATAGTTAAAGTTTCTTGTGAAATGCGTATTCTTTTATCAGGTTTCATTATTTTTAAAGTTTTCATATTATGAAGCCTATCAGCTAATTTAACAAGTACCACTCTAATATCATTTGCCATAGCTAAGAACATTTTTTGTTGATTTTCGATTTGTCTTTGTTGTTGATTAAATATAAGTTTAGTTAATTTAGTGGTTCTTTTTACTATATGCGCTATATCTTCACCTACATATGATTTTAGTTCTTCAAAAGTTAAATCTGTATCTTCTAAAACATCATGCAGTAATCCTGCCATTAAAGTATTAGGTTCACTTTGTAAATCAGCTAAAATTTGAGTCACATGAATAGGATGAATAATAAAATTTTCTCCCGTTATTCTTTTTTGATTTTTATGTTTTTCTTTAGCCAATAAATAAGATTTATTTATTTGACTTAAAATATTTTCATTTTTTATATATGACTTAATTTTAGATATTAATTCTTGGAATATTTTTTGTTCTTCTTGATTTAATTCATTTTTGTTATTAGATTGATCTTTCGATAATAACACACAAAAACCACCTTAAAAATTTTTTGAATGTTTTTTAAAAAAAAAGAAGAATAAATTATTTATAACGAATCATAAAATAAAAACTTAAGCGTATAATAATTTTTTATTTTGATAATAAACTTCCTTTATTACGCCAGCACCTAAACAAAAATCTTCTTTATAAAAGGCACAAATTTGTCCAGGTGTAACTAATTTAATCTTTTGTGGATAACAAACTTTAATTATATTTTCGCTTAAAAATATAATTTCAACTTCTTGATCAGGCTGACGATATCGAAATTTAGCTGATATTTTCATTTTAGCATTTTTTTTATAAAAATAACATCCACAATCTCTCCAAACTATATTTGTAACCAAAGCTGCATCACTATATAAATAAGGACTTTCAGGATTTTGATCTACATAAAGAGTGTTAGTTTTTAAATCTTTACCTACCACAAACCAAGGATTTGGATTCTCTTTTGTTACTTTTAAATTTAATCTTTTTCTTTGGCCGATAGTATATTTCATTACACCTTCATGTTCTTTTAAAAAAACACCGTTTGTATCTTTGATAGGTCCTTTTTGTGATTTTATATAATTATTCAAAAAAATAAAAAAATTTCTTTCTCCGATAAAACAAATACCGGTAGAATCTTTTTTATTAGCAGTGATTAGTTTTGCTTGAAGAGCTATTTGCCTTACTTGTTCTTTTGTTATTTCACCTAAAGGAAAAATAATTTTATTTAATTGTTCTTCTTTTAATTGAGATAAAAAATAAGTTTGATCTTTGTTTTTATCTAAAGCTTTAGCTAAAATTTTTCTTTTATTTTTATGAATAATTTTGGCATAATGACCCATAGCTATATAATCAGGTTTAAATCGCTCTACATATTTGGTAAAAATTGAAAATTTAATTTTATTGTTGCATAATACATCAGGATTAGGAGTTAAATTTTGTTTTATATCATTTAAAAAAGAAGTAAAAACTTGATTCCAATAATTTTCTGAAAAATCAACTTTATGACATTTAATTTGTAATTGTTCAGCGATTTTTAAAGCATCATTAAAATCTTTTTCTTGAGGGCAAATATTATTGTTAACAAATGGGTTTCCTTTGATATCATAATTTAAACTACTATCCCAATTACGCATAAAAACACCTTCGACGTCATAACCTTGTTTTTTTAAAAGAAAAGCAGCTACACTACTATCGACACCACCGGATAAACCAATAATTATTTTTTTTTTCATATTTTACCTTTGAATTTGAATTATTTTTCCATTTTTTTATTGTTGTCTTGTAATATGATTTGGAATTTTGAATTCTGTACGATAAGATAAACCACAAGATACAATTTTAACACCAGGAGAAATTTTATTTCTTTTGTGTTGGTTTTGATAGAAATTTGTAATATATTGCGAAACTAATGTAAAACTTTCGTTATAAGAACAAAGAAAAGTTTTTTCTAATAAGAAAATTATCTTGTCTTTAGATAAACCATTATTTAAATGATGATATAAAATAAAATCTTCTATAATAACTTCACGATTTAAAAATGTATTTATTTTATTTAAATAAAAATTTTTAATATTTTCTTCAATAAAGATTTTTTTATCTTTAAAATGAAATAAAATCAATTCTGTCATTAAAGTGTTAGGTACGCCAGCATTTATGTTATAAACAAAACTATTAGACGGACAACTATAATTTATTTTGCCATATGCGATATTAGATAAATTATTACTTAGTAAAATTAATTTATCTAAATTATTTTTTAAAAGCGATTCAGAATTATTTATATTTTCTTTATTTATAAATTTAATATTAGTTATCCCTAAGTTGTTTAATAATTGTTTATCAAAAGATAAACTTTGAGGATCATGATAATAATCTAATTTATTTATTATAATTTCTAAATCTTTGAAAGATTTTTGATTATCATTCAAATATTGAGCAACAACTAAAAGCATCAAAATATCATTTAGTGTATTTTTCATTTCTAATAAAATTTTAGAGTTTTTTATATGATAAATTTGAGATTTTAAAGATAATGTTTGAATTGTATTTGATAATTTTAATTGTTTGTTTAATTCTTTTGGGTTATCCCTTAAAAAAGGTTTAGGATTTAATGGTTTTTCGAAATCATATGATTCAGTTTCTTTTAAATCGAAATAAGATTTTACAAAAGGCCATTCTTGTCCAATTGTTTGATCTGCATAACTTGTATCAATTCTTCTTTGATGTTTAATGCAATCTATAAATACATCAACTACTAAACTAATATCTTCTTGTTCTGTTAAATTTTTTTCTCCAATAATTTCTCCTAAAACAGCAGCAATTTTATGATTAGAAAAAAGAGTATCTGTAGAAGATTCTGTTATCCCACTGCTAGTATAAAAATATCCTCCTATTTGTTTACGGGAATGATTTAAAACAGCTAATTTACGCATTTGATCTTTTCCAATATGTTCTGTTGAAGAAGATAAATTAAAAATCAAATGAGCTCCGTTCAAAACCATTTTATCGCTAGGGGATATAATAGTCCATAAATCTTGACAAATTTCAACGCCAAACACAATATTAAATTTTTTATTAATGAATAAAATATCTCCTATAGGAACTTTTTGTCCTAATAAATCAATTATTTCATTATTTATATATTGCCCTGAGTGAAACCATCTTTTTTCATTAAATTCTTTATAATTAGGTATTGTTTTTTTAGGTACAATTCCTAAAATTTTTTTACCTTGAATAATAATAGCTACATTAAATAAAATTTCTTTGAATAAAAAAGGCATTCCAATTATGAAAACACCTGGGAAATTATTATTATTAATAATAAAATCAAGAGAAGATAAGTTTTCTTCTAAAAAATTAGTTTCAAAAAACAAATCTCCCGCCGTATAACCACTTAAGCATAATTCTGGAAATAAAACAATACTTGCTTTACTTTTATTTAAAATTTCAATAATGCTTTCAGCATTTTTTGCAGAATTTCCTACATATAAATTAGGACTAGACATTTCTACTTTAATAGACCCGTTTTTATACATTATAAAAAAACCTTTCTAATTTTGTTTTTCATTTTTCATTGGATTTTGAAGGTTTATAAAATAATTTTTTAATGTTTTTCTATTAATTTTTACTCAAAATAATAATTGTACGATTTAAAAATTTATTTATTTTTATTTTTTATGATAAGATTATCTCTTTTTTCCATTACAAAACCTACTATAATTATAGATAAAAGAGAACAAAATAATTTAATTAAAAAAAATCCAATTTGTACATCGAGGAAAGAAGAACACAAAACGATTATTCCATCAGTAAATAATAAAGTTAAAACAAAATTTATACCATAAATATCTTTTAAAATTTTTTGACAAATGTCCAAACCACCTGTATTATAACCTAAATTACGAATATTACTTAAAGTATATCCAATTAAAAAACCACCTAAAGTACCAGATATTATATATGAAAAAATGCTTTTTATTTTATCATTATTTTCGTTGAAATCTAATTGAAACATCGATAAAATACGTTCTACATCATTTTCTTTTATATAAAGATCTAAAAGAAAAAAAATCCCGCTTAAAAAAAAAGCTAAAAAAACTGTTTTTTGACAAAATTTTTTGCCAAAAAATTTATAAGCTAAAAATGCAGTAATTAAATTATAAAACAGATGTAAACTAACAAAACATGAGTTAAAATTGTTTTTATTTGATTTTAGACTTGGCACAATATATTGAATAATTTGTGTTGTTAATAAAGAAAAACCATCTAAACCCCCATTATTTAACCTAGGAACTATAATAAAAAAGAAAATAGAGAGAGCCAAAATTATATCATTTAATATAAGCAAAAACCATTTATAATACTTATTATTATAATTTTTATTTTTTTTAAAAATATTTTTTAACAAATGAATTTTTTCCTTTATGTTCAATTTAATTTTTTTAAAATAAAAAACTAATAAATAGTTTCAAAAAAAAAAACATTTATATTTCGATATTATTTATTTTTTTAAAAAAGAATTTATAAATTCATCCAAATTTCCGTTCATAACTGAATCAATTTGAAAAACTTCACAATTAGTACGATGGTCTTTTACCATTTGATAAGGATGAAAGATATAACTTCGGATTTGATTACCCCAACTTATATTTTTTTGATCTTCTTTTAAAATATTTTCATTTTCTTTTTGTTTGGAAGTTTCTAATTCTAATAATTTAGTTTTTAGAATTTGTAAAGCTTTTTCTCTATTTTTTATTTGGCTTCTTTCGTTTTGACAATTAACCACTATATTAGTAGGTAAATGTGTTATTCTTACCGCAGAATCAGTTGTATTAACATGTTGTCCGCCGGCTCCACTACTTCTAAAAACATCAATTCTTAAATCTTCGTCTTTTATATCAATTTTAATTTCTTCTTTTATATCAGGTAAAACTTCGCAAGAGACAAATGAAGTGTGTCTTCGCAAATTAGAATCAAAAGGTGAAATTCTGACTAATCTATGAACTCCCATTTCTGACTTTAAATATCCATAGGCATAAGAACCTTTGATTAATAAACTAACTGTTTTAAGACCAGCTTCTAATCCTTGTTGTAAATATAAAATTTTGACTTGAAAGTTTTTTCTTTGAGCATATTTTTGATACATTTGAAAGAGCATTTCGCACCAATCTTGTGATTCTGTTCCTCCTGCTCCAGGGTGCAAAGTTAAAATAGCATTGTTTTCGTCATAAGTTTTATTTAATAAAATACTAATTTCGAAATTTTTAATATCCTTTTGAAGTTTATTTAAGTCTTTTACTAATATGGAATAGTCATCATCATTTTCTTTTATTAAATCTAATAAAGTAATTAAATCATTTAATTTTGTATTTAAATCTGTAAACCGATCTATTTGTTCTTGTAATTTATGAAATTTTTTTGTTTGTTGAGTGATATGAATATTATTTTGATCCCAGAAAGAACTTTCTGTCATTGATTTATTAAATTGATTAATCTTATTTTTTTGTTCTTTTATATTTATTTTATATTCTAGATTTAATAAAATTTTTTTTAAATTTTCTAAAATTTTATTAATTTCATATTTTTCCATATGTTTCAATAAATCCTTGTATCAAAATATTTTAATTCCATGGTTTTTTAACTGATTTATATCTTCTTTTTTGTTGTCTATTCATAATATTTTTTTTTAGATTATTTTTATTCACAATAGATTCTTGTTTATTTATTTCTGATAAATCATTTGGAGCAAAAGAAAATTTTAAAATAATATGTGTTATTTCCGACGAAATATTTTTAATCATTTCGTTAAAGAAATTACGTCCTTTATCTTGATAAACTGTTAAAACATTTTGTTGTCCATAACTTACAAAATTAATACTTTGTCTTAAAGTATTCATATCTGAAATATGACGTTTAAAATGATTATCAATAGTTCTAAGCATGATAAATTTTAAAGTTTCGAAATAATAATCTTTATTTTCAATAATTAAGTTTTTTTTATGTTGCGCTAAAATATTTTTTATTTTTTCATGAACTAATTCAGTTATTTTTTTTTCCAGATTTTTTTGATTTTCTTTTTCTGTTATTTTTTTTAATTCTTCTAAGTTAAAGATATTTTTAGGAAAAAATAAGTTCTCTAAATAATTTATGAAATTAATTAAATCTTCATCTTTATTTTGTGTCATTTTATTGAATAAAAAATATTTTATTTTTGTATTTATTGTTTTTATTATTATATTTAAAGCTAATTCTTCTGTGTTTTCAGTTTGTAAAATTTGTTTTCTTTGTTTATAAATAATGTCTCTTTGTAAACCTAATACAGAATCGAATTGTAAAATAAATTTACGATAATTAAAGTTAGAAGCTTCGATTTTTTTTTGTATATTAGTGAAAAATCTAGTAAAAATTTTGAAAGAAATAGGTTTATTGTCGTTTTGTATATTTTGATTTTTTTGTAAAAAGGAAATTATTTTTTGAATTTTATTCCCGCCAAAACGTTGTATTAGTTCATCTTCACCTGATACAAAAAAAACTGAAAATCCTGGGTCTCCTTGTCTTCCTGCACGACCTCTTAACTGATTATCAATTCTTCTGGATTCATGTCTTTCAGTTCCTAAAACTGCTAAACCTCCTAATTCTACTACTCCTTTACCTAAACGAATATCTGTTCCACGTCCAGCCATATTAGTCGCTATTGTAATAGAACCTTTTTGCCCAGCTTTAGCAATTATTTCTGCTTCTTTTAAATGATTTTTAGCATTTAAAATTTCATGAGGAATTTTTCTTTTTTTTAAATTTTTAGAAATTTGTTCAGAAACTTCAACAGTAACAGTTCCAATTAAAACAGGTTGTTTTTTATTATATCTTTTTTCTATTTCTCGAAATAAAGATTCCCATTTTTCGTCTAAAGTAGCAAAAACAAAATCAGGAGCATCTTCTCTAATCATTACTTTATTAGTTGGAATTTCGATTACTTTCATATTATAAATGCTAATAAATTCTTTTTCTTCTGTTTTGGCTGTGCCAGTCATACCAGATATTTTTTTATAAATACGAAAGAAATTTTGATAAGTGATAGTTGCGCTAATTTCTGTTTCTGGTTCTATATCGCAACCTTCTTTTGCTTCTAGAGCTTGATGTAATCCATCACTAAATTGACGCCCTTGTAAAATTCTACCTGTGAATTGATCGATAATTAATATTTTATTCTTATCTACTAAATAATCTTTATTTTTGTCCATAAGAAAAAAAGCTTTTAAAGCGTTTTTGATACAATGTAATAAAGCATAATTATTTCCGCTATATAAATTTTTAATTTGAAAAAAAGTTTCAGCTTTTTTAATACCTTCTTCTGTTAATTCAATTGTTTTAGATTCTAAATCGATTATATAACTTTCTTCTTTTAAAGTTTTAACAAAACGATCAGCATCTCTATAAAATTTTATACCTTGTTTTTTTTGACTAGAAATAATTAAAGGAGTTCTAGCTTCATCTATTAAAATTGAATCTACTTCATCGATAATGGCGTAATTATATTTTTTTTTCATTAATACATTATCAAAATTTGTTTCGATGTTATCTCTTAAATAATCAAAACCTAATTCACTATTAGTAGAATAAAGAATATCACAATTATAAGCTAATTTTTTTTCTTCAATAGTTTTTTCTTTAATATTTAAACCAACGGTCATTCCTAAAAAACGAAAAACATCACCTATTTCACTTTCGGCTTCACGACGAGCTAAATATTCGTTAACAGTAACAATATGAACGCTTTCGCCGCTTAAAGCGTTTAGATAAGCAGGCATAACTGAAGTTAAAGTTTTACCTTCACCTGTTTTCATTTCAGCAATTTTACCTTCATGTAAAACAATTGCGCCTAAAAGTTGAACATTGTAAGGAGTTAAACCTGTTACTCTTTTACAAGCTTCTTTTGCTAAAGCAAATGCTTCTACTAATAAATTATCTAATGGAGTTCCTTCTTGATAAAGTTTTTTTAATCTTTCTGTTTCTTTAGGGAAATCATCATTATTTAATTTTGAAAATAAATCATCAAAATGGTTAATTTTGTTAACTGTTAAATTAGCCTTTTTTAGATATTTTTTAGAATAATTGAAAAAATTTTTTAAAAAACAAAAAATCATTTTATATGATGACCTTTCTTTGCGATAATTCTAAATTTAATTTTTTGATCTAAAAATAAATATAAATTTTTTAGAAATTTTTTAAAAAAAATATAAAATTTTATATTTTTTAAGACATAAATATAAAATTTAAATGTTTTTTAAAAATTTTAAAATCGAAATATTTATAATTTATTTTTAGTTTGAATTGGATTTTGTTTCATTTATTTAAAAAAATAAAATAAAAAACTATGTTTATATTTAGTAAACATAGTTTGTTTATCTATTATTGCTTATCTATTTATTTTTATTTTACAGATTCTAAATATTTTAGCCCTACTAAATTTAATAAATTCCATGGTTTGCTAAAATATGGATGAAAAGAAAAGTCTTTGAAGGCTAAAGCATCTACAGTAGTTTTTTGTTCTATAAAAACACTTAAAGTATTCATTTTTTCAGTTAAATCTGTAGTAGATAGGATTTGTCCTCCTAAAATAATACCTGTTTCTTTTTCAAACACAATTTTTAATAATACAGCATCATATTCAGGCATAAATTCAGGTCTGTTAGCATCTTTTATGGTAATTGAATCATAATTAATGTTTAATAGTTTTGCAGCGTGTTCGTTTAAACCTGTAGAAGAAATACTTAAATCATTAATTTGAATACAACTTGTCCCTTGAGTACCTAAATATTTGTAAATATTTTTTTTAATGTTTAATCCTGCAATAGTGCCAGTTCTTACAGCGTTCGTAGCTAAAGGAATATACATATTTTTTTTATTTAATGGATTATAAACAATATTTATATTATCGCCGCAACCATAAACATCAGGATGAGAAGTTTGCAAATATTCATTAACTTTTAAAGCGTTATTAGAATCTAATTCTAAAATATCTTTTGCTAAATCTGTATAAGGTCTAAAACTAATACATGTGATAACCATTTCTGTTTCATAACTGTTTTTATCAGTTATAACATGAGTAACTAAATCGTTTCGAGTTTTAAATTCAACTACTTTTTGACCTAAAGCTAAATTAACATTATGTTGTTGTAAACTATCTTCAGCTATTGAAGTAAATTCTTTATCTAGATATTTAGGCATTATTCTATCTTCTATATCTATTAAAGTTACTTCTTTTTTTTGTTTTGAAAAAGCTTCGGCTAATTCTACTCCTATGTAACCAGCCCCTACGATTGTTATTTTATTAACATTTTTTCCGTAATCTATAATATTATTGGCATGTTCTAAATTTTTAGATAAAAAAACATTTTTAGATTGAATTCCTTTTATTTTAGGTATAATTGGCCAAGAACCTGTAGACAAAATTAATTTATCGAAATGATCAATAAATTCTTTACCAGTTTTTAAATCTTTTGCTAAAATATTTTTTTTCTCTAAATCAATTTTAATAACTTCATGTTTTAATTTTACATCAGCACCTAAATTAGATAATTCTTCGGCACTAGAATAAAATAAACCTTTTCTATCTTTTACTACTCCACCAATATATAAGGCTATTCCGCAAGATAAAAAAGAAACATTGTCATTTTTTTCATAAATACTGATTTCGATATCTTTATTTTGTTTTAATATTGTTCTAACCGCAGCTGTTCCTGAATGATTACAACCAATGACAATTACTTTCATTAATATATTTTATTTAACCTCATTCCAAATAATTTTGAATTTTATTTCAAAATAAATATAAAACATTTCAAAAAATATTATTCACTATAATTATAACTTAATTTAAATAATATTACAAATTTGTTTATTTTTTAAATAAAAAAATTATTCTAAAGGTAATTTTTCTACTAATTTAAGTTCTTCTATTATTTTTTTGGCAATAGTTTTATTTAATTTAACTCTTTTACAAAAATTTAATTGTGTAAATAATTTATTTTTTCTTTCATTAACTATATTGGTAGCAGCTTTTTCACCTAATCCATCTATTGCAATAAAAGGCATTATTAAAGAATTATTATCATGCATCACAAATTCAAAAGCTTCTGATTTATTTAAATCAATTGGCAAAAAATTAAAACCTCTTTTGATCATTTCCGAAGCAATATTTAAAGTATTTAAAATATTTTGTTCTTTTGCAGTATTTTTTTCTTTTTTGTTTGCATTTATTAAATATTGAATTTTTTCATCAATTTTATCAGGTGTTTGTAACATTACATCATAATCAAATTGTTCTAGTCTTGTCGAAAATACACCACTATAAAATAAAAGAGGATGATAGACTTTGAACCATGCAATTCTTAAAGCCATTAAAACATAAGCAGTAGCGTGTGCTTTCGGGAAAAGATATTTTATTTTGGTTAAAGAATCGAAATACCAATCAGGAATATTTGTACTTTGTTTTAGTGTATTTATAATTTCTTTCCATTTTTTAGGTTCAGAATGTTGTTGACCTTTACGTACTAATTCCATAATTTCGAAAGCCTTTAAAGGCTCTACATTTTGTTGAATTAAGTATAGCATAATATCATCACGACAACCAATAATATCATTAAAAGAAATATTCATTTTACTATTATTTAAATAATAAAAATCTCCTTCTTTATTTAAAATATCTTTAGCATTTTGATTCCAAACATCAGTTCCATGAGATAAGCCAGATACTTTTACTAAAGTTCCGAAATTAAATTTTTGTTTTTCTTTTATATAAATATCTTTTAACATTTTTTTTACAAAATCTGTACCAAATTCTGGGATAGCAATTGTTGTAATAGGTGTTTTGTCATCTTTTGTTAATAATTCGTTGGAAAAAAGTTTATAAATTTTAGGATCATCTACCGGAATATTTTGATAAGAATCGAAAGAAAATTTATTTTGATTTTGTTTTACATAATCCATAAAAAATTTAATTAAGATAGGATCATCATGCCCTAAAATATCCATTTTAAATAAATTATGCTCAAAAGAATGATAATCAAAATGAGTAGTTTTCCAATTAGATTCTATATCATTTGCTGGGAATTGAATTGGGGTAACTTCATAGATAGAAATATCTCGTGGCACAACAATAATACCTCCAGGATGTTGACCTGTAGAACGTTTAACACCTTCGATTATGTTAGCTCTTCTATAAATTTCCCAATTTCTTGTTTGATTTTCTAAATTTTTGTCTTTAATAAAACCTTTTACATAACCAAAAGCAGTTTGTTTAGCTACTGTTTGGATTGTTCCTGCTCTAAATACACAATTTTCTCCTAATAACTCTTTCATATAATCGTGTGCTTTGGATTGATAATCACCTGCAAAATTTAAATCTATATCAGGTGTTTTATTACCTTCAAAGCCTAAAAAGGTCTCGAAAGGAATATTTTGGCCATCTTTTGAAAAGTTATTGGAACAAAAAGGACATTTTATATCTGGTAAATCATAACCTGATAAAATATTTGTTTCAAAATCTGAATAATTATTCAAATCTGATTTTTCATATTTTTTTTTATATTGCAGTATATATTCTTTGTATGCTTGTGTTTCTTTTTGTTCTTTGGTTATTTGTGGAAAAAAAGTGTATTGACATTGTTTACAAAGATAATGAGGTTTTAAAGGATTTACTTCTGTTATCCCTAACAGAGTTGCTGTAAAAGAAGAACCTATAGAACCACGCGAACCTACTGGATAACCCTTTTCTATTGAATTTTTGGCTAACAAATGAGCTAAGTAATATATAGGAGAAATACTATTGTTATTATTTGTATCTTTATCATCCCTGATAATACTTTTTAATTCTTTTTTTATTCTTTCATCTACTAAAGGATGTGGTTTAATTCCATATAATTTTTGTAATTTATTTTGAATTAATGTTTGTAATTCTTTTTTAATACTTGGGATTTTTAAGTTTGTAGAGAAATTGTCATCTTTTAATGAGAATAATTGTTTAGGAAAAATTTGAATTCTATCAATTTTATCATTTAAGATATGAGTATTATTAATAACTAAATCTTCTTTAAGTTTTTGATCTTTTATAAAATCAAAAGCATTTAACATTTCTTGAGTAGTTAAAAAATGATTATCTGGTAAATTATTGGTTTTATATTTAGATAATTTATGTAAACCCCCACCAATTAATTTAGCATTAATATAAATTTCTCTATAAATTTTATCGTAAGGATTTAAATAATGAACATCTCCGGTAGCAATAATTATTTTATTTTGTTTTTGAGCTTCTTTAATAATTTTTAAAATTATTTCTTGAATAACACTTTTATCTTTAGATGATTCATCGCCTGTTAAATCATAAATAATATGTTTATAACTTTCTATAGGCTGAACTTCTATATAATCATAAAAAGAAATTACTTCACTTAATTCTTTATCATTTTTATTTAAAGCAGTTTCAAAAACATTGCCTTCGTAACAACCACTTCCTATTAATAATCCTGTTCTATATTTCTCTAAATTAGATTTTAATATTCTAGGTTGTTTATAAAAATCTTTAGTTAAAGAATCACTTATTAAATGAAATAAATTTTTATATCCTATTTGATTTTGAACCAAAATATTAATATGATAAGATCTTTCAAATTTTATATCTAAACTACCTTTTAAATCATAAAAATATAAAATATTTTGTTCTTCTAATTTTTTAAACATTTCTAATAAAACAAGTGCTGTTATATGAGAATCAAATAAAGCTCTGTGATGTCGACTTTCTAAATCACTTTTCACCTTAAAATATTTAGCTACTCTTTTCAAAGAAAAAAATTTTAAATTTTGATTAAAATATTTTTGGCTTAAATATAAAGTATCTATAAAAGGTTGATCTTCGAAAGTTATTTTTAATTGTTTAGCTTTTTCTTTTAAAAAACCGATATCAAAAGAATAATTGTGCGCAACCAAAACACAACCTTTAATAAACTTGATAAATTTGGTTAAAATTTCTTTAATTTTAGGTTTATTAATTAAATCTTCATCTTTGATCCCTGTAAGTTCTGCAATATTTTTATTTAATTTAATTTCTGGATCAATTAATTCATCAAAAATTTGATCTGTTATTTTACCATTTTCTATTTTGATAGCTGATATTTCAATAATTTTATCTCTATGTTTAGAAAAACCTGTAGTTTCAATATCTAAAACAATATAATTGTGTTTTTTTAAAAGAAAATTAGCAAAGTTAGGGTTTTGTTCTTGATTGGTAATAAAAATAGGTTTTTCTTCGATAAAATTGGATTCTAATCCTAAAATAGGTTTAATATTTTTACCACGAGAATATTTATTAATGTCAGGATAAGCATAAAGACCATTATGATCTGTAAATGCAATTGCTTTATGACCCCATCGTTCTGCTGTTTCAATATAATCTTTAACACTATTTGTTGCATCTAAATTAGACATTTTGGTATGTACATGAAATTCAATTCTTTTTTTACCTGGATAATCATCTATTCTTTTTAAATGCAAAGGAGTATGTTCTAAAACTTTATATTCATCTATATCAAAATAAAAACTATCTTTTTTATAAGTATCTTTAACAAAAGAAGATAAAATTTCAATCAAAATTCCTTCTTGAAAATCTTTTTCTATTTGTTTATATTTTTCTGTTTTAGGATTAAAAAATTTTTTTAAAAATATAGAATCTGTTTTTGTATCGGTTTCCATTAAATAAAAAGAAAATAAAATTTGTTTATTTTTAGTTTCTTTTTTAGATATTTGCTGAACATAACCTTTTATCCAAAATTTCTTTTTTTTACTTATGAATTCATAAGCTTCTTGATAAGTTAAAGGAATATCTTTAAAATTTAAAAAAAATTTATTATTATATATTTTTTTTGTTATTTTCGGTAAATTTATTTTTTGTAAATTTAAATCTAAATCAGAATTATATTCTTTTTTTAATAATTTATCTAATTTTTGAATTGTATTTTTTATTTTTTCTTCGTTATATTGTTGACTATTTTCATTAAATTGAATTTTTATTTGACATATTTTATTTTGGAAATCAATTTCTTGAATTTCTGGAACTCTAATATAACTATCAGATAAAATATAAAAATCGTCTTTTTCATTTTTTTGATGAATAATTTTGTTCAAAAGATATTTAAATATTTCGGACCATATTTTTTCATCTTTTATATTTTTTAAATTTATAAATGAAAATTGAATGTCAATCTGAAAATTTTGAATAAAATCTTTTACTTCGTTATATAAAAAAGTTTTAACTTCTTGTTTGAATATTTCTGAAGAACAAATGTTTAAGAAATTTTGTTCTCCTGAAATTTCTAAAATCCATTTATTATTTTTTTTATCAACAAGTGTTTTATAAAGTTTGTAAGTTGTTTTGTTTTTATTATTAAAACTTTGTATAAAAGAATTAAAATTATTGTTAATATTTAGATTCATTATTTATTTACTCTTATAACTATTATTTTTTAAAATTTATTATTATTTAACTAATAATTATTTTATATATAAGAAAGTAATTTATAGTATAAAAAAATAAACACATGAATTTTTTTCATGTGATTATTTTTCTTATATTATTTGATATTAGCTTTATTTATAAAAAAGTTAATTTGGTACTATTTTTGGTACTGATGGTCGGATTCGAACCGACATGAGTTTAAGCTCGTTTGATTTTGAGTCAAATGCGTATACCAATTTCGCCACATCAGCCTCACAACAAATTTATTTATTTGTTTTTATTTATTACTTAAGGATAAAACCTAAAATGAATAAATAAAATGTTACATATACTATACTATTTTAACATAATATTTTATAATAATAATTATTATATATTTATAATTTTAAGCAAAAATAAATTAAATATTGTAAATGGTTAGTGAATTGTGAAAATCCTAGATTAAAATAAGTTATAATTATTAAGTAAGTTTTTAATATAATAATTATAAAATTTATAAATTGCACCTATAAAATTATTTTGATTATAAATTATTTTTAAATGTTTAGATAAATTTTTATAAACGGCATAAATAGTTATTTATATATTATTTTTTTGATTTTTTTAATTGTAGAATTGGATATATATGTTTTATATAATTTTGAGCATTTTTCATTTATTTTATTATTATGTTTATAATTGAAATATGTTTTGTATAAAAAAAATGCAAAAATGAAATACGAATTTAAATTAAATAAAAATATGCGCATTTATATTTATGTCATAGTAATATAAATATAATAATTTTAATTATTATAAAAAAATTAGTAAAAAGGGCTTTTGTTTATGGAAGAAATATTTGAATTATATAATCCTTTAAAAAAAGAAAAACTGCAAATTTTAGATGTAGAAGGTAAAGTAATTAATCCAGATTTAGAACCTAAAATATCTAAAGATGAATTAATGAAAATGTATAAAACAATGGTTTTATGCAGAATTTCTGATTTAAAAGCTGTTCAATATCAACGTCAAGGCAGAATGTTGTCTTATGTTGTTAATCGAGGTCATGAAGCTTCACAAGTAGGAACTGCTTCTGCTTTACAAAATCAAGATTGGATTTCGCCTTATTTTAGAGATATAGGTTTATATTTGTATCGTGGTATTTCATTAGAAAATATATATCTTTATTGGTTTGGTAATGAAAAAGGTTCTAAAATGGACCCTAATAAACGTATTTTACCTGTTAATATTATAATAGGTTCTAGTGTTACTATAGGATCAGGTTTAGCTTTAGCAAGTAAAATCCAAAATAAAGATGAAGTCACTTTAGCTACGATAGGTGATGGTGGTACCGCTCATGATGAATTTTATGCAGGTTTAAATTTTGCTTCCGTTTTTAAAGCTCCTTTGGTAGTTGTTATCCAAAATAATCAATATGCTATTTCTACTCCTAGAAAAATCGCTTCTAATTCTGAAACTTTAGCTCAAAAATGTCATGCTTTCGGAATTCCAGGTATGTTAGTTGATGGTAACGATGTTTTAGCGGTTCATACAGCTGTTAAACATTTTGCCGAAAGATCACGACAAAAAAAAGGTCCTGGTTTATTAGAAATTGTAACTTATCGTATGGGGGCTCATACAACTAATGATAATACAGCTTTATACCGTTCGAAAGAAGAAGAGAATGAATGGCAATTAAAAGATCCTATCGTTCGTTTTCAAAAATATTTATTAAATAAACAAATTTTAATACAAGATATGATAGAACAAATAGACAAGGAAACAGAAGAATATGTTTCTCAAGTTCATAAAAATATTATGTCTTATGGTGCTAAAGTAGAACCTATTGAAATTTTTGAGCATATTTATAGCGAAATGACTCCTGAATTAAAAAAACAATATTCTGAATATGAAGAATTTTTAAAAATAAAAAATCAAAAAAAATAATAAATATTTATTTTTATATGTTTTTATAATTTTTTTTATTGCATAATAAAAAAAGTGATGTTAATCATATAATTATTCATCTAATTTATGGATAAATAATATAAAAAGGAAAGTCAATAAATAATAATGTCAAATAAAGTTTTAATGAATTTATTACAATCTATTAATCATACTTTAGATATTCAATTAGCAAAAAATCCAAAAATAGTTTTATTCGGTCAGGATATTGGTAAATTAGGCGGAGTTTTTCGAGTAACAGCTGGTTTACAAGATAAATACGGAATAGAACGTGTTTTTGATAGTCCAATAACAGAATCTGGTATTGTGGGAAATGCTATAGGAATGTCTATTAACGGATTAATTCCGATTGCAGAAATTCAATTTGATGGTTTTGTTTACGTAGGTTTACAAGATCTAATTGCTCATGCAGCTAGAATGAGAAACCGCTCTAGAAATAGTTTTTCATGCCCTATGGTATTAAAATTCCCTGTAGGAGGAGGAGTCAAAGCTTTAGAACACCATTCAGAATCTTTAGAAGTTATTTTAGGTTCGATTCCAGGTTTAAAAGTAGTTGTTCCTTCGAATCCTTATGATGCTAAAGGACTTTTAATCGCCGCTATTAATAGCCCGGATCCTGTTATTTATATGGAACCAAAACTTTTATATCGTGGTAAAAAAGAAGAAGTACCTTTAGAAGAATACGAAATAGAAATAGGAAAAGCTAAAGTAGTTAAAGAAGGTAATGATATTACTCTAGTTGCTTGGAGTTCTGCTGTTCCAATTTCTAAATTAGCTATAGATGAATTAGATAAAGAAGGTATTTCTATAGAATTAATAGATTTAAGAACTATTAATCCAATAGATAAAGACACAATTTTATCTTCTGTTAAAAAAACAGGAAGATTATTGGTAGTTCATGAAGCTACTCAAACTTATGGTCCAGCTGGAGAAATAATAACTTTAGTTAATGAGCATGTTTTTGATTCTTTAAAATCAGCTCCTCAAAGAGTTACAGGTTTTGATATTATTATGCCTTTAGCTAGAGGAGAATATCATCAAAATTTAAATCCTGATAAAATTATTTACAAAATTAAAAAAATATTCAATAAATAAAAAAAATACTAAGAAAGGTGATTGTTTATAATGTTTGAATTACGTTTTGCAGATATAGGAGAGGGAATCTCGGAAGGAAAAATTATTAAATTTTTGTTCAAAGTAGGAGATCAAGTTGAAGAAGGACAAGATTTATTAGAAGTCGAAACTGATAAAGTTTCTGTTTTTATTCCTTCTGTTGCTACAGGTAAAATTAAAGAAATTTTTTTCAAAGAAGGCGATGATATTGAAGTCGGAGATTTATTATTAACAATCGAATAATTTTTCGGTAATTTAGAAAAAGGAAAAAATTCTAATATAATGGAAAACAATAATAATATAAAAAGTGATAATAAAAACACAGAAAACGAAATAGAAATTTGTAAAATTTCAAAAATAAGAGAAGTAATATCTAAGAAAATGGTTGTTGCAAAAACAGAAATTCCTGATGTGACTGTTACAGAAGAAATAGATATTACTGATTTAGTTTTTTTAAGAAAAAGATTAAAAAATGAATTAGAACCTCAAGGTATTAAATTAACTTATATGGCTTTTATAGCTAAAGCAGTTATTTCTGCTTTGATGGAATTCCCTTTGTTTAATTCTAGTTTTGACTCTGCTAAAAATGCAATAATTATAAAAAAATTTATTAATTTAGGTATTGCAGTAGATACTCCTCGTGGTTTAATGGTTCCTAATATTAAAAACGCTGATAATTTAAATATCATTGAGTTAGCTCAAGAAATTAATAAATTAGCTAAAAATTCTCAAGAAGGTAAATTAACATTGAAACAACTCCAAAACGGAACTTTTACTTTAAGTAATTTTGGTTCTATTGGTGGTTTACAATGCACACCTATTATTAATTTGCCTGAATTATCTATTTTAGGGATTGGTAAAATTATTAAAAAACCAGTAGTTAAAGATAATAATATTTGTATTGCTGATATTTTACATGTTTCTTTAACATTCGATCATCGTGTTATAGATGGTGCTGATGCTTCTAGATTTTTAAATAAAATTACTTCAGTATTAACTAATATTGCAGAATTAGAAAAATACATTTATTAAAAAAATTCGATAAAATTTGTAAAAGAAGACAAAGAGCAAATATATGACAAAATACGATATTTTAATTATTGGTGGCGGTCCAGGGGGTTATGTTTCCGCTATTAAAGCAGCTCATTTAGGTGCTAAAGTTGCTTTAATAGAAAAACATAAAGTTGGTGGTATTTGCCTTAATTATGGTTGTATCCCAACTAAAGCATTTTTAAAAAGCGCTAAGGTTTTCGATATTGTTAAAAATATTGATAATTATGGTATTAATAAAATAAATGATATTTCATTTGATTGGTTATCTATTTTGAATCGTAAAGATAAAATAGTTAAACAATTATATAATGGTATTCTTTTTTTATTAAAAAAAAATAAAATTGATTTATATAATTCTTTTGCAGAAGTTTTGACTCCAAATTTAGTTCAAGTAGGGGATAAACGATTAGAAACTAAAAAGCTTATTATTGCTACAGGTTCTAGTGCTTTTATACCTCCTATTACTGGAGCTAAAGAATCTTATGAAAATAAATTTCTTTATACTAGTAAAGAATTAGTACAATTAGAAAAATTTCCTAAGAAATTAATTATTATCGGTGGGGGAGTTATTGGAGTAGAATTCGCAACTCTTTTTGCCAAATTAAATTCTGAAGTTATAATTATAGAAAAACAAAAAAATATATTAAGTAATATAGATCATGATATTATTAAGCTTTACGCTAAAAAATTAAAAAAAGATCGTATTAAAATTTATACAGATTCTAAAGTAGTAAAAATAGACAATAATAAAGTTCATTATGAAATGGATAATCAAATATATCAGGATGAAGCAGATTTAATTTTGATGGCTGTCGGTACTAAACCTAATTTAGATGGAATTCAAAATTTGAATTTAAAAACAGACAGAATTGGTGTAGTTACCGATAATTTTTTAAGAACTTCTGTTGAAGGAGTTTATGCTATTGGAGATGTGAATGGCAAATATATGTTAGCTCATGTTGCTAGTCATGAAGGTATTATAGCTGTTTCTCATGCTTTAAACTCTCAAGAACATCTTTTTCCTATGGATTATAATTTAGTTCCTAATTGTATTTATGGCTTCCCTGAAATATCTACTATAGGCATTACCGAAGAACAAGCAAAAGAGAAGAAAATAAATTATAAAGTTTCAATGTTTCCTGTCAGTGCTATAGGAAAAGCTTTAGCGGACGGAGAAACTGATGGCGTTGCTAAATTAATTATTGATAAAGATAACTCAAAAATTTTAGGCATGCATATATTATCTTGTAACGCTACAGAATTAATTAGTGAAATTGGTGTTGCTATAAACCTAGAAGGAACAGTTTATGATATGATTAAAGTAATCCATCCTCATCCTACTTTATCAGAAATAATTTCAGAAACTTTTTTAGGAGCAATAGATAAACCTATTCATCTTTAATTTTGTTCAAATAAATCTTTAACATATGCATTATAAAACCCAATTTTTTGGGTTTTTTTATTTATTAAATAGTAAAAATTAATTTGTTAAAAGAGAAATAAAAAAATTATGTTAATTGATACACATGTTCATTTAAATTTTGCTGATTTTGATAAAGATTTAAATAAAGTTCTTGAAAGAGCTTATAAAAATGATATTCAATATTTTATTGTACCTGGTGTGGATAAAGCAACAAACGAAAAAGCGATTGAATTAGCTTCTCGAAATAAATTTATTAAAGCTGCTGTCGGAATTCACCCTTGTCATTGGTCAAATGAAGATCCTTTGAGTATTACAAAATATTTTAGGCATCCACAAGTAGTAGCTGTAGGGGAGATCGGTTTAGATTTATATCATGAAAAAAGTTCTTTATTAATTCAAAAAAAAAATTTACAAATCCAAATTAAATTAGCTTTAGAGCATAATTTACCTATTATTTTACACGCAAGAGAATCTTTTGATGAAATATATTCAATGTTGTTGCCTTATAAAGGTAAAATTAAAGGAGTATTTCATTGTTTAACTAGTCATCTTATAGAAGCCCAAAAAGCTATAGAATTAGGTTTTTATGTAGGATTAGGAGGTATTATTACTTATAAAAATGCTATTGAAGCGCAAAAAATCGTTCAACAAATTCCTTTGAATAAAATTTTATTAGAAACAGATGCTCCTTTTTTAACTCCATTTCCTTTAGATAAAAATAAAACAAATGAACCTGGCTTTATGAAAATTATAGCTGAAAAAATATCTTACTTAAAAAATATAAGTTTAAAAGAAGTTGCTAAACAAACAACATATAATGCTAGTGAATTATTTAATTTAAATATATAATACTTTTATTATTTAAGTAATTTTTTATAAAATAAAAATAATTTTTATATTATATATAATGAAAGAATATTTTTTTGTTCATTTTGTAAATTTTTCAAAATTAATTATATGTTATAACATTAGATAAAAAGGTTATAAAAATGACATTTGAAATAAAAAATAAAATTAGAACTTTAACAGATAAAATTTGTAAAGCTAATTATGAATATTATCAATTAAGCAAAACAGAATTAACAGATTCGCAATATGATGCATTATTACAAGAATTAATTTTATTAGAAAAAGAATATCCTGAATATAAATTGTCTTATAGTCCTACTTTTAAAGTAGGTGGCTTTTTGAGTTCTAAATTTGAAAAAGTATCACATGATGTACCAATGTTATCTTTAAATAATGTTTTTGATTTTAAAGAATTAAAACTTTTTTGTGATCGTTTATCAAAGCAACAAATTCCTTTTTGTTTTAATTTAGAACTTAAAATAGACGGAGTTGCTATTAGTTTAAAATATAAGAAAGGTATTTTATTTCAAGCTTTAACAAGAGGAAATGGTTATTTTGGTGAATTAATAACTGATAATATAAAAACTATTAAAAATATTCCTTTAAAATTACCAGAAAAAATAGATTTAGAAGTAAGAGGGGAGATTTTTTTTGATCATGATTCATTTGAACAGTTAAATAAAGAACAAAAAGATCAAAATAAATTTTTATTTTCTAATCCTCGTAATGCAGCTTCAGGAACTTTAAGACAATTAAATTCTGCTATAGTATCTAATAGGAAATTATCTTCTTTTATTTATTCTATCATTAATCCCCCTTCTTTTATTAGAACACAATATGAAGTTTTAATGTTTTTAAAAAAAATGGGTTTTTCTGTAAATCCTTATTTTAATGTTGTTTATTCTTTTGATGAATTAAAAGAAAAAATTAATTATTATGAGAAACTTAAAAATAATTTACCTTATGGTATAGATGGAGTTGTTATTAAAGTTAACGAATTAAATTTACATAATTTAATAGGAAATACAAGTAAATATCCTAAATGGGCTATCGCTTATAAGTTTAATTCTTTGAAAGGCGAAACTGTAGTTAAAAATATTAATTTTCAAATTGGGAGAACAGGCGTTTTAACTCCTATTGCTGACGTTCAGCCTATTATTTTAGATGGTAGTTTATTATCTAAAATATCACTTCATAATTATGATTATATTCAAAGAAAAGATATTCGTATTAATGATTTTGTTTTAGTACATAAATCAGGGTCTATTATTCCAGAAATTTTAGAAGTTGTAAAACATAAAAGAACTAATCAAATACCTTTTCAAATCGTGAATAATTGTCCTTTTTGCGGAGAAGTTTTAACTAAAAAAGAAAATAAAGTAGATTATTTTTGTTTAAATAATGATTGCGAAGAAAAGCAAATAAAAAAAATTATTCATTTTGTCTCTCGGGAAGCTATGGATATTAATACTTTAGGTAAAAAAACTTTAGTTACTTTTTTTCAAAAAGGGATAATTAAGAAAATTTCTGATTTATATTTTTTAAAAGATAAGTATCCTCAATTGAAACAATTGTTTGGTTTTAAAGATAAAAAAATAACTAATATTTTAAATTCTGTAGAAAAAAGCAAGAATCAATCTTTTTATAGAATTTTATTTGCTTTAGGAATTGATCACGTAGGTATAAAAATATCTAAATTATTAAGTAATAAATTTCAAAATATTCAGAATTTACAAAAAGTTACTTTTGAAGAATTAATGCAAATCCCTGAAATAGGTCCAGAAATTTCAATTAGTATATGTCAATATTTTCAAAATAAGGAAAATATTGAAGAAATTAATTTATTACAATCTAAAGGCATTGTTTTTGGTTCTTCAGCGCAAAATTCTGAAATTATTCAATCTAATAATAATATATTACAAAATAAAAAAATAGTTTGTACAGGGGTTTTAAATAATTATTCAAGAAAAGATATAACTACTCTTTTAGAAAAATATGGTGCTTTTGTTTCTAAAAGTATTTCTTCTAGAACTGATTATTTGATTGTGGGTGAAAAAAATAGTGATTCTAAATTAGAAAAAGCGCGTTTATTAAAAATTAAGATAATAGATGAAAAAGAATTGAATTCTATTCTGAGTTCAATTAATGAGCATTAAAATTAATAAGGATGTAAAAATGAAAAATATTGGCATTGATTTGGTTGAAATGCAAGAAATTGAAAAAATAGGCATAAATAAAATAGCTGATAGAATTTTATCTGATGCAGAATATTTGATATATAAAGATATTAGTAATTTCAAAAGAAAAATAAGTTTTTTAGCAGGTAGATGGGCAGCTAAAGAAGCTATTTTTAAAGCTTATCAAAAAGGTAATTTACAAAATAATTATTGTGATTGGTCTATTTTAAATGATTCTATTTCGGGATTTCCTTATGTTATTCATTCTTATTTGTCAGCTCAAATTATGATTTCTATTTCTCATAGCACAAATTATGCTTTAGCTTTTGTTATTTTGTTATAATTTGGATTGTTTTAAAAAAAAAAAAAAAAAAGAGTTTTATAAACTCTTTTTTAACAAAAATTTTTTATTTTCAATTTTTTGACAAAAATTATTTTTATTTTTCTTTTTCAAAAATATATAAATTAATATATAAAAAATTAAATTAAAAATTAATATAATAATTTGCCATTTTTTTATTTTTTTTTGCTCATTAAATAAAGTGATAATTTTATCATCATTATTATTCGACATTTGTTTTTTTTCTGCTGTATCTTTTCGGAATATTTCTATAAAAAAATTTTTTAATTTAATTTTTAATTTTTGACATTTTTCAGAAATATCTTGACAATAATGTATTACATACTCATATTGATTATTTGTATTTTCTCTATTATGCATATTATTATTGCTTTCCTCAACGATATCATTTGCTGCTTTTAATGTTGATTCGGATTTTTCTAATAAATAAATTATTGTGTTTTCTTGTGTTTTATTTCCTATTTCATTATTTATTTCTTTTTTTAAATTTATTGCTTTTTCTGTATCATAGAAAAAATCATTTGTTTTATCTATCATTCTATTGATTTCTGCAAATTCTTTTTTTGCTATTTCTCTATGAACTAAAGCTTTATATTTTTTGATATTAGTTATGCTTTTTTTATAATTTTGAAGAGAATTTTGTAATAAAGTATAAGTCTGTTCTAAAAGGGTTTCATTTGTTTCTGTTTGAAATTCTTTTTCTGCCGCTTTAAATTGACCTATAGCTGTATTTGAATCTTTTTCATTTTCTATCATTTTGATTGCTTCTGTTAATAAAATATTTTTATTAACAGAATCATCAACTTTATTTTTTATTGATTTAGCAATATTTAATTCTTTTTCGGCATCTTGTTTTATTTTGAAAATCTGTTCTCTTATTGAATTAATTTTTTCTTCTTCTTGTATTTTTATTCCTTTGATAGCGCTAAAAAAACTAATTAAGATCAAATATATAAAATAATATAATAAGAAGTAAAAATAAATTTTATTTTTTTGAAAATACTTTTTTTTTAATGATTGAATTTTTTATTCATTCTCTTTTCTATTCTTTTTATTTTATTTTTTATTTTAAAAAGATAAAAGTTAAAAAGGATATTTATATATTCAATAAATAAAAAATATCCAAATAATTATATCATATTTTTTCTTTAATTTTTATTTTATAAAAATAAAAAAAATATTAATAAAAGCAAAATTATAAAATTTTATTATATGCGAAGTTTATTATAAATAATGATAAAATAAATTTGGTCAATTTAATAGAGGTTAATTTTTTCTATTATTTTTTTGTTTTTAATAAAATGCCATAAAGAGGTTGTTTTTTATGAAAAAAGGATTAATGTTTTTATCTGATGGTTTTGAGGATTGCGAAGCTTTAGCTACAAGATCATTTTTAAGAAAAAAATTTTTAGATGTTAAAACTTTTACTTCTAATGTTTCTTTAAAAGTTTTATCTTCTCAAGAGCTTATGGTAATATCGGATTTATATATTGACGAAATTAAATTATCTGAATATGATTTTTTAATTATTCCGGGCGGTCCATATGTAAAAAAAATGTTAGATGACAATGATTTAAATTTAAATAAACTTTTCAAAATTATAAAATATTTTGCAGAAAATAAAAAAATTATTGGCGCTATTTGCGCTGCTCCTGCTTTTTTAGGTAAATTAAATTTATTAGAGAATCATAATTTTATTTGTTATCCTGGTTATGACAAATACATAAAAGGAAATTATTGCCCTTTAGAAAGAGCTATTACTAGCGATATTTTTATTACTTCTCGCTCTCCAGAAACAGTTTTTGATTTTGTTAATCATTTATTAAATAAAATTAAAAAATAAAATATTTTAGATCGTTATAAAGATGTTTTTTAATGAATTTGATAATATAAAAAAAGACTAGTTGAAAAAAACCATCCTCCTCCTAGTCTTTTTTTATATTTTTGATTTAATAATTCAATTTTTTAATGTTATATTGTTTTTTTGAACTAGAATTTGATGATAGTGTTTTTACGAAGAATTAATTATAAATATTTTTAATAAATAAATATTAATAATTAATTCAAATATCTAAAAAAATATTTGAAGCCTAAAAACTCAGTTTTATAATTTTCTAAATTTTCAACTAATTAACTTAGATAATTTTTTTAGATTAGATTAATTAGTTAGAATATATAATTTTCAAAAATTAATATAAACATTTATTAATTTCATAAAATATTCTATAAAAATTTTATTTTTTTTGGCGAATTATGGCTTTTTAAATTTAATATTTGATTTAAAATTTATATAAAATAAACATTAAAATGAAAATTAATATTTTATTTAAATGTTTATTTGATTATTAAATTAAATATTAAATTTAAATATTTAAAATAAAGAAAGGGTATAGCTTTTTATTATGTTTTTTCCAACGCCTAAAATTGTTTATCCTAACGATAATAAAGAAATTATTGCTAAAATAGAAAAACTTTTATGTGAAGAAAATTTAAAAAATGATTTTATAGAAGAATACGCGATTATTTTATCTGATGAAGATGAATTAATTGCTGTAATTGGTCGTTATTTAAATAATTTACGTTGCTTAGTGATAAAAAAAGAATATCGAAATTACAATTTAGCTAATATTTTAATAGATTTTATGATTAAAAGAATTTATAAAAATCATTTTAAAGAAATTTTTGTTTTTACTAAACCTATTAATTTCAAAATTTTTCAAAATTTAGGTTTTCGAATAATATATAATAATGATGAATTCGGTTTTTTAACAAATAGATTCGATCTTTTAAATAAATATTTAAAATATTTATTGAATGAAAAAGAAGATAAAGAGAATAGCAGTGTTATAGTTATGAATGCCAATCCTTTTACCAAAGGACATGAATATTTAATAAAAAAAGCTTGTGAAAATAGTTCTTTTGTTTATGTTATTATGGTTAGCGAAGAAGCATCATTATTTACATATAAAGAACGTTTAGATATGATCAAATTAGCTATTCAAAAATTTTCGAATGTTAAAATTTTAGAAGGAAGCAATTATTTAGTATCAAAAAATGTTTTCCCTTCTTATTTTTTACCTTCTAAAGAAGAAGTTGTTAAGCAACAAATAATTTTAGATTCATTTATTTTTGTTAATTATATAGTTCCTGCTTTAAATATAAAAAAAAGATTTGTAGGCGAAGAACCTTTTTCAATCACTACTAACTTATATAATCAAATTATGACAGAAGTATTTAAAACAAAAGAAATAGAATTAATTATAATACCAAGAAAAAAGTATCAAGACAAAAGTATTTCAGCGACTCAAGTAAGAAAATTATTTATTCAAGGTAATTTTGAAGAAATATCTCAATTAGTACCAACATCTAGTTTGAATTATTTAAAAAACTTAAATTATTCAAAATATAAAGAAAACAAAGAATTATTAAAATTAGTCGAAAAAAAATATTAATTTTTATTAAATTTGAATTTTATTGGACAAAAATTTTTTCATTTTCACTTTGATAAAAGTCAATAAATCTTTTAAATTATGGTTTTTTTCAATAGCACAAATTTTAGCCGCTTTATTACATAAAAAACATTTTCTTGGGGCTTGTTGCAAAAATTCTCTTTTTATATATTTATATTCTATATTAATTATGTCAATATCTACAAATATTAAAATAGTTTTTTTTTGTTCTAATTCAATTAATTTTTCTTTTGTAAATTTTAATAAATTTTCATCTCCGGTATTCAAAACTATATTTAAATAAATACCTGAATAATCTTTTAAAAATATTCGCTTTTGATTTAAATGTATAATGTTTAAATTTTTTAAAAAAGGTAGCAATAATTTATTAATTATTTTTTTTAAAAAAATATCATATAAAGGTTTATTTTTATTTTGGCCTGGAATATTTAAAGTTACAGTTATTAAACCTTTTTGATATTTTTTTAAAATTTTTTTTTGCTTTAGATATCTTATCTCTCTAGACTTTAAAATATTATTTTTTAAATCCATATTATTTTCGATCGAATATATATTTAATTTTATAAAATGAATGGTTTTACTTTATAAATAACATCTGTTAAAGTTTTATCACGGTATTCAACTAAAGCAACAATTTTGTTTTTATCATAATCTATTGGTTCAGGTTCGCCGGTAATTTTATATGCTAAATCACTTAAATATTCTATACTTGTCAAAGGAACTTGAGCATCAGTCAAAATTTGAATTAAATCTTTTCTTAAAGGATTCACAGCTATACCTATATCAGTAACCACAATATCAATTGTATTACCTGGAGTTACTATTGTATTAACTTTATTTGTTATAGAAGGGATTCTACCTCTTATTAATGGAAGAGCTACTATAGAAATATCACTACCAAAAGCCACATCAGAATGACCTCCCGAAGCCCCCCTTATATAACCATCAGAACCAGTTAAAACATTGCAATTAAAATTAATATCTATTTCTAAAGCACTTAATATTCCGAAATTTAACTTATTAACGGCACAGCCTTTAATAAAAGGATTTGCATAAAAAGAAGCAGATATTTCTAAATGTTTTTCATAATTTTCTCTGATAGATTTTATAGCACCTAAGTCAAACGATTGAACATCTAATAATTTATCCACTAATTCTTGTTTTAAGAATTCCACTTCTGATTGAACAATACCACCTAGAAAAAAAGAAGCTTTAATATTTTTTTTCAACATTTCTTCTTTCAATATCATTAAAGATGCTTGTGAAGCGCCACCTGTTCCAGTTTGAAAAGAAAAGCCATTTTTAAAGTAAGGAGTGTTTTTAATTACTTTAATAATATTGTTAGCTATTTTCATTTCTTTTGGATTAAAAACATTATGAATTTCTCCTGATGCAATTTTAGAAGAATCACCAATACGATCTACTTTTACAACAAAATCAACATAGATTTGAGGAATAGAAATAGGACTGTTCGGGTAAGAAACTAAATTATCGGTTATAATAATTACTTTATTAGCATATTGTGCATCAACCAAAGCGTAACCTAAAGAACCAACAGAAGAAAGACCTTTTTGATTACTACCATTAGCATTACCCATTTCATCACTGCTAGAAGCTGCTAAAAAAGCTATATCAATTTTAGAATCTCCATTTGCAATAGCTCTTGCTCTTCCTCCATGAGAACGTATAATCGCTGGTTTTTTCAAAATCCCTTCTGAAACTAAATCTCCTAATTTGCCTCTCAAACCTGATCCTTCTAAACCAGTAACTATTCCTTTTTTAATATATTCAACAAAACATTCGTGGGCTCTAGTAAAAGAAGAAGCAGACACAGTCAAATCTTTTATATTTAATTTATCAATGATTTTCATAACCTGTTCAACTGTTTGATCTCCGTGTCTAAAATGATGATGAAAAGAAATAGTCATACCATTTTTTAAACCACTTTTTATAATCGCTTCTTCTAAAGAAGGAATTATTTTAGTTTTTTCTATTCTGCCTGACGAAGATTTATTTTCTTGAGAAGCCAAATTTTTATATTCTAAATTATAATTTTGTTTAATTTTATTTAAAACTTCATTATCTATATTTTTCATAATTTCATTTTAACCTTTATTTATATTTTTTTATTTTTCTTTTTTTAATAATATTCATTAAATTAAAGGGTTTTTTATATTTGCTCTCATTAAAATATTTTCTGCATGTTGTATAACAGGTTTATCTATCATTTGTCCTTCTATAGAAAATACACCTTTATTAGATTGTTTGTGTTCTTTGTATGCATGTAAAATTTTTAAAGATTCAGATATTTCTTTTTTATCGGGAGCAAAAATATTATTAATAATAGGTAATTGATTAGGATGAATAGCTGATTTACCATTAAATCCCAATTCTTTTGCAAATTGAGTTTCTTGGGCTAAGCATTTTAAATCTTGAACATTGCTATAAACACAATCAAAAGCATCAATATTAGCGGCTCTAGCAGCATGAACAATCATTTGACGTGCAAACAATAATTCATGTCTTGAATTTGTTTTTACAGCTTGTAAATTTAATAAATAATCAATTCCGCCTAAAGCAATTCCAACAACTCTTTTGGACGAAGTCGCTATTTCATAAGCGTTTAAAATACCTTTTGCACTTTCTAGTGCGCAAAATAATTTAATTTCTTCTTTTCTATTAAATTGTTTTTCTAATTTTTCTATATCACTTATAATTTTTAAAACATCTTCTTTGGTTTCTATTTTAGGCAAACGCAATATATTTGTTTTAGATTCTGATACCATAACTTTTAAATCTTCTTCGTAAAACATTGTATCAAAATGATTAATTCTGACAGCTACCTCGATATTGTATTGATTATAATCAAAAAAATTAATCATATTTTTAGTTAATTCTCTAGCAGAATCTTTTTCTTCAACACTGATAGAATCTTCTAAATCAAACATTACAGTATCAACTTCATAAGAAATAACATCTTTAAATAAAGAAGAAGTATTACCCGGAACAAATAACATAGTTTTTCTATTTTTTTTCATTTTGCCCATTTCTCTCTCTATTAACTTTTTTTATTATTTTCTTTTTTCATTCTATCTAAAGCTGTAACAATTCTAGATTTTATAACTTCATCAATTGCACCTTGATCTTGGATTATTAAATTACAAGATGAAATCTTTCTTTCTTCAAGAATATCTAAAGATAATTTTTTTATTCTTTTCCCGAATTGACGAATAAAAGGAGATTCTATTGAAATATTTATTTTATTTTCTTTATTAGGTTCAATAGTTACTAAACAATCACTTGATGCTAAAGATCCACAAAATACTATTTGATCAGAATTGATATTTTCATAATTATTACTCATTTAAAGATCTACCTCTTTTTTGAATTATTTTTTGAATAATTTGTACATATTTAGATGCTAAATTAGATATTATTTTTTCATCTACTATATCAGAAATACCACCTAAAATACCAGTAATACCTACAGCTAAAATACCAGCATCAAAATAATTTTCAATATTATTTAAATTAATTCCTCCAGTTGCTAATATTTTAAAATTAGGAAAAGGACTTTTTATTAATTTTAAAGTTTCTGGGGTTAAAGAAACAGCAGGATAAAATTTAAATATTTGTGCTCCGCTTTGAGTAACATGATACATTTCGTTAACAGTCATAACACCTGGTATGTATAAAATATCATTATCTAAAGACCATTTTAAAATTTCTTCATTATAAACAGGAGATACTAAATATTTAGCTCCTTTTTCTATAGATTTTTTTGCTTCTTCTAAAGTTAAAACAGTTCCTGCGCCAATATAAGCTTTAGGATATTTTTTACTATTTTCTTTGATTAATTCATAAGCATTAGGAACAGTTAAAGTTATTTCTGCAAAAAGAAAACCATTTTCTAATGTATTCTTTAATACTTTTTGAGCATCTTTATAAGTTTTAGTTCTTACAATAACACTTAGAGGATTTAAACTTAATTGTTTTATATGTTTTTTAATATTTTCCATTCTAAAACGACCTTTTTTTTATTTTTGAAATTAAAAATTTAAAAAAATACTAAACAAAAAAAGTAAGAATTTTGATAACTTTTTAAAAAAATGTTGATATAATTTTAAAAATTTCTGTTTTTTTTATAAAAGAGGATGTTTATTGCATTTAATTATAAAAATAGAATAAAAATAAAGTTATGACAGAAAGATCAGCGCATCCTCCAGGCGATATATTTTCTTTTTTGTAAAAATTATTGTGTTTTATGATTTTTTTTAAAAACAATTCAAAATTTATGTTTTCTAAAATATCAATTAATTGTCGAAAATTTTCTTTTATTTCTTGATTTTTTTTATAACCTATTTTAGAAATTAAAGTAGTATCATTAATTTCTTTTAAATAAAAAATTAATAAACATAAATATAATTCGTTTTTTTTTAAATTAGGATATTTATCGCAACATTTTTTTAAAAAAGGTAAACCTTTGGCAAAAATGTTGTGATATCCTGATAAAGCTTCTCCACGAGCTCCTAATATGCCATAGTCTTGGAATATTTTTTCACCTTTAGTTTTGTTTCGAAAAAATAAAAAATCATTTTCTAAAGGTTTTGTAAATTTTTTGATTTTATCGCTCCAACAAGAAAAATCAATATTATTAATTAAACTATAAAAAGTTATATAAAAAACTATACCAAAAGAAAAAATTAATCCTTTGTGAGTATTTATATTATTAGTAGCGCGAAACATTCTTTTTTCTTGTTTAATACCTAATTGTCTTAATTTATTAAAGTTGAGTTCTTTCAAATTGATGCATAAATCACTTATTTCTTCAAAATAATCATAAAAAGTATCTTTAGAACTTAAAAAAGTTTCGATATTCATATCCAAATGACAACCAGAATCTCGAAAAGAAACAAGTCCTAAAGATGGATAACATAATAATTCTGTTTCTATTGAATTGATTGCTATATCTATTAGAAAATGTTTTATTTTGTTTTTATCAAACAAATCAATTCGAGATTTATTTTTTGAATCAATTGAATATTTCATAATATTTAATATTTTTTAATTTTTTTAGACTAATTTATAAAAAATAGGGAAAATAATGCTGGCAACAATAACAATAATATCTCCACCTATACGAGTAGATATTTGAGCAAAAGGCATTAATTGTTTTGAATCAGAAGCTTCTAAAATAGCTAGATTACCCGCACCACCGATACTATTAGCGCAAAGTCCAGCAGAAATAGAAGATTGAACAGGATAATAACCCATTTTATTACCTAGAAAAGCGGCAGCTGAAGCTGTAGTAATAACACAACATAAACAAGTTATTATAAAAGGTAATTCTTGACATTTATTTATGAATGTATTAAAATTAAGTCCTATACCAACTATAATTAACATAGCATCTGAAAAATGTGTTGTTACAAATTTAGAAGCTTGATTAACTCTTTCAACATAATAAGAAGGAATTAAATCAGACAATTTTAATAAGAAAATAATTAATACTAAAAAAACAATAACTGGTGGAACCAAATTAGATGCATTTTTTAATACACTTTGTAATAAAAGAACAGTTGAATATCTTAATAAGGAACTTAAAATGTATAAAGCAAAAACAATGATGAAACCAGTTTTTATCTTATCATCACTAATATTTTCTTCTTTAGATTCTGTTTTTTTTATGTTAGTATTTTTATTTTCAAACAATATTTCTTTTTCAAGTTGTCCTGTAGGCGAATTATATTTACTGTTTTTAAAAAAAGTTTTAATTAATCCACTTACAATAACACTCATAATACCTCCAACTATTAAGGAAGGCATAATAATTGATGAAAATTTTTCTTCAAACGCAGCATTACCTTGACTCATTATTTTTGTAAGAGGAACTATTCCACATGTTATTCCCCCACAAGAAATAGGAATAAAAATAAAACAAATAGCATTTACAAATGAACGATCTGGACTAATTCCAGGTATACCTAAATCTTTTATAGGTTTCAATAAAAAACCTATTGTCCCAACTACTGAAGCAGATATAAATAAAGAAATGACAACTAATGGTAAAAATTTTTTAATAGCATTTTTTAAAACATTTTTATTAATACTTAAAAGGCTACCAGCCACTAAAAAAGCAACAAAAAATTGAGAAAAAGCCATCAAACCATCTTGATTAACAAAATTTCTATTATCTTTAAATATTTTTGTGAATCGAGTCCACTCGCTAGATTTTATTATTGGAAAGGTAAAAATAAACGAAGGAACAAGTAAACATAAAATAGCTCCACCACCTATGTTTCGTAAGATAGGAGTATTTTTTCCTATTGCTTTGAATATACCACTCAAAACCATTGAAAATAATAATATACATATCATTTTATGCCATATTTGAGGATTAAAGTCTTCTTGTTTTGTTTCGGTTAGTGTGATTCTTTCACGGAAACCTAAATAAGCCGTGATACAAAATATAAATAAAATACCAAAAATTATATGAATAGGCAAACCTAAAATATTAATTTTTTTATTTTTATTATCTGTCATAATAATTTCTATAAATAACCCATCTTTCTAAAATTTTTTTCCATATTAAATTGAATTCAATAACATTTATTTAGTTTCATTTATAATTTGAATTCCATTTATTATTATATTAACAATGTATACAAATATGTTAGATTTTGTTACAAGTAAATTTTATTTTTTTTTATTAAATTTATTATTTTGTAAAATTAAATTTTTTTATAAGAAAGTTATTATTTTTTTGAATAATTTATTTTTTTTTATTTTCTTAAATTGATAAAATGATAATTAATAATAATTTTTATTTTTTTCAATAAACATTATTTTTGATTTATTTTAATTAAAAAATTTTAAAATTATTTTTTTATAATTCCGAAATATTTTTTTATAATTTATTAATTTTTTTATCTTAATAATGGTAGTTTTTAAAAAAGGCATCAAAAAAATAAATTACTTAACAAAAGATATTAATTCTTCTTTTGAACAATAACCTATTTTTCTTTTTATTTCTTTCCCATCTTTAAATAAAATTAAAGTAGGAAAACTTTTAATATTATATTGATTCATATAATCAGGATATAAATCACCATCGATTTTGATTAATTCTATGTTTGGATTTTCTTGAGAAAAAACGTCTAAAATTGGCATTAATTTTTGACAAGGTCCACACCAAGAGGCAAAAAAATCAATTAAAATTGTTTTTTTTTGATTAATTATAAAGCCTAAATCTATATTTTTTTTATTTTTGTACATTGTAAATTCTCTAAAAAACCTTTCTTTATATATTTTGGGGAAAAGCAATAATTTTTGATTATTTTTTATTATATTTTTCGGAATAATTAAAATTATTTTACGAAGAAAATTAAAAATTTACGAAGAAAATTATAAATCAGGATTATAAAAAGATTTACCATTTATAACAGATAAATTTTCGGTAAATTCTCCTTTCTTAGTTTGTTCTATTTTTTCATTTAAAGCGTGAAATTTAGAATCTATATCGTCTAAATACCACAATAAAAGAGCTTCTCCAGTTTTAGGTTCTTTTGATGAACCATATTTCAACAAACCATGGTGAGAAATTAATAAATGTTTCAAAAGCAAAATTTCTTCTGTATTTTGTAAACCTAATAAAAGAGCTTCTTCATGAATATTATTAACTCCCAAAATTAAATGCCCTAATAAAATTCCTTCTTTTGTATAACTTTTAGATAAAAAATTAAATTCTGATATTTTAGCCATATCATGTAAAATGATACCACAAGTTAAAAGATCTTTATTCAAAAAAGGATATATTTCAGTATAATGTTTAGATATTTTTAACATATTAAGAGTATGATATCCTAAACCTCCATAGAAATCATGATGCATTTTACAAGCTGCTGGTGAAATTAAAAAAAATATTTTATTTTTGGAATATAAACTATGAGTTATTTTTTTTAAAACAGGATTTTGAACATTAGATGAAAACATAGTTATTTGTTCATCCATCATATCAAACGAAACAGGTGAACATTTGAAAAAATGATTATAATAATAATATATTTGTTTTAAATCTAAAATTTCTTCTATTATATTAAATTTTATACATGTTAAAAATTTTTTTTCTTTTTTTGTTTTGTATTCTGTTTCAAATAAGTATATTTTTTCTTTTTCAGGTGTTTCAAAAGAAGAATCTAATTTAATATTAATATTAAAATTTTCTGTTAATAAAAGATCAACATTAAAAAAATTTTCTCCTTTATTAATGCTAGTTATTTTTCCTACAAAAGACATTTTTTTATTTATTTGTTTATCTTTTAAAAATAAAGTTTGATTCATATTTTGTTACCTCTTTTTGCAAGAATATAATTTTGATTCATATGAAATAATCAATTTTTTTATTGTTGTAATATAACAACATTAATTTTTGAAATCTTTTTTTTTCTTCTTTATTGAAAACAAAAGAATTTATTATGTTAGGATTCAAAATAAAAGACAAATCTAAAAAAAATTCTGGAGTTATTTTTTTAATTTTTTTTTCAATTACAAAAAGAATTCCTTCTTTAAATTCTTTTAAAAAAGAAATAGCATTAGTCTCTTTTAAAGATAAAAAAGCTTTTTGAAAAAACTTTTGTTTTGTTATTTTTTTTAATTCTCTAATAATCTCATGAGGTTTTATATTGGTTATTAAAAAAATATTATTTGTTAAAGTTTTTTTAGTTTCTTTTTCTATTTCGAAATTAGTTTTAGCTTGAAGATGAAAAATACGCATCATTCTCAAAGCGTCTTCTGTTAATTTTGTATAAGGATCTCCGATAGTTTTTATTTTTTTTTGTTTTAGGTCATCTAAACCCTTTAAATAATCAATAATTTCGTTTTTTTCATTCATTAAGAAACTATTAATAGTAAAATCACGCCTTTTTAAATCTTTTTTAATATCTTTGATAAATTCGATATAAGAAGGGTTTCTGTGATTCAAATAAGGCCCTTCTTTTCTATAAGTAGTAACTTCAAATTTTTCTTTTTCAAAAATAATTTCAAAAGAACCATATTTTATATTTTTCTTTTTACAAAATAAAAATTGCTTTATTTCTTCATAATGAGCATTAGTAGTTATATCAATATCTTCTATAGGTTTTTGTAAAATTATATCTCTAACTGTTCCGCCTACAATAAAAGCTTCAAATCCTTTTTGTTTTATTTTTTTTAATATTTTTTGTGCTTTTTGGATTTTGATTTTTTCTTGATTACAATTTTTCATCAAAAAAATTATACCTTTTTAATTCATTTTTGTATTAAGATTTCAAAATTATTATTCCAACTCCTAAAGCATTATCTCCTATATGAGCACCAATGGAAGGAGTTGAAGGTATTTCTACAATATTCTTTAAATTAAATTCTTTTTCTAAAAGCGTTTTAAATTTTTCTTTAAAAGAAGTATGGCCAGCAGTTAAAAGATGAATTAAAAATTTTTTATTAGCCGTATATTTTTTAATTTTATTCAAAATAGAAGCAAAAACTTTATCTATAGTTATTCTTTTTTCAATTAAAATAATTTCTCCTTTATCATTAACTTGTAGAATAGGTTTAATTCTTAACAATCTACCTAAAAAACCCTTTGTTTTGCTTAAACGGCCATTTCTAATTAGTTGTTGTAAAGAACCTACTATAAAAAAAATAGTATTATTTTGTTTTATAAAATCTAAATGTTGGATAACTTCTTCTATAGAAGCTCCTTGATCAAATAAACGCCTCGCTTCTAAAGCAAAATATCCTTCAGAAAAACAAACAGTATTAGTGTTGTAAACGATTATGTTTATTTTATCTTTTAATTGTTTTTGTACTTGGCAAATAGTATTATAACTACCGCTTAATTTTTTAGAAAGAGTCGTTACAAAAGCTGTTTGATAGCCTTGTTCTGCTATATCATTAAAATAACAAAATAATTCACCGATAGGAGGTTGAGATGTTTTAATATCTAAATTATTATTTTTACTTAAAATATTATAAAAATCTTTAGTTTCAATAGTTTTGCCATCAATATATTCTTGTTTATTTATATAAATTCTAATTCTAACTAGATCAATATCTCCGATATCATACAAACAATGATCTAAACAACTGGTAGATGTCGAAACTACTTTTATATTTTTGTTTTTTTTATTTATTTTATTCATTTATTATCTGATCTTTATTTTCGATTATATATAAATTGTCATCAATATTTTGATACAATCAAATATTTTTATTTTATATAAATATTTATTATTATAACAAATTTCAATTCATAATATTTAATTTTTAATTTTAGAGACTATATCATAGGATCTTTGCTTTATTATAAATTTTTTTATTTTATGTTTGAAATCATTTATTTAAAATAATTTACAAATTTTTATAATAGCGCGATCTTTTTTATTATCTTTTTTTCCTTATTTATTTCATGAAAGCAAAAACAGTCTAACTTGTAATATTAATAAAAAAATATTTTCAAAATTGATTATATTTTTAAATATTTAAAATTTGGGACCTATTTTATGATTAACGATATTATTAAATTTGGATTTTTTTGTATTTGTTTATGTACAAAAAAATTTTATTTTTTTAACACTAAATTTCATTTTTATTTTTTTCATTTTCTAATTTTATAATTAAATTTCTATAAAAAACTGCTTTTTCAAAATCTAATTTTTTAGAAGCTTTTGTCATTAATTTTTTAAGTTCTTTTAAATTATAATTTTTGTGAGATTTATTATTATCAAATAATAAAGATTCTATTTTTTCGTTTTTATCTTTATTAATGTCTGTTGTTTGTTTTTTATTTTTATGAATAACAGATGGTATAAGATTATTCTTTGAGTTATAATTTTTTTGTATGCGACGGCGGCGTAGTGTTTCTTTAATAGCTATTTTCATAGCAGTTGTCATTTCATCTCCGTACATGATAACTTTTCCTTTAGTATTTCTTGCCGCTCTACCTATGGTTTGGATTAAACTTTTTTCACTTCTTAAAAAACCTGTTTTATCAGCATCTAAAATAGCTACCAAAGAAACTTCCGGCAAATCCAATCCTTCTCTTAATAAATTTACACCAATTAAACAGTCATAAATACCTGATCTAAGTTTTTTTAAAATAATCATTCTTTCAAGAGATTTTATTTCACTATGTAAATAAGTTGCTTTAATCCCTATTTTTTTTAGATAATTAGTTAACTCTTCACTCATATTGATAGTTATTGTTGTGACCAAAGTTCTTTCATTTTTTTTTGCTCTTTTTTTTATTTCAAAATATAAATCTTCAATTTGGTTTTTGGTAGGTCTCACTTCTATTTCTGGATCTAAAATAAAAGTGGGTCTAATAATTTGTTCTATAATAGGAATTTTTTTTTCGAGTTCATAATCTCCTGGAGTGGCCGATAAATAAATTACTTTGTCTAATTTTTTTTCAAATTCAGAAAACATTAGAGGTCTATTATCTAAAGCACTAGGCAAACAAAAACCATAATTTACTAAATTTTGTTTTCTAGAATGATCGCCAGCATACATTCCTTTAATTTGAGGGATGGTAACATGGGATTCATCAATAATAGTTAAAAAATTTTTATTAAAATAATCAATTAAAGTTGTAGGGGTTTCTCCTTTTTTTTTCAGAGATAAATGACGAGAATAGTTTTCAATACCGTTGCAATAACCTATTTGTTGCAACATTTCGATATCATTTGTTATTCTTTTTTTAAGATTTTGCATTTCTACTAATTTATCTTTTTCTTTAAAATGTTGAATACGTTCATTTAATTCTGTTTGAATTCTTTTAATAGTTTCTTTTATTTTTTGTTTATTCGCTATATAAAGAGAAGCTGGAAAAATAGTTATATTGTTTAAATTTTTGATTATATCTCCTTTTGAAATATTAAAAATTTGTATTTGTTCAATTTCTTCGTTATCAAATATAATTCTGATACCTTTTTTATTTTCTGAAGATAAAATAATTTCTAAATTATTACCTCTAATTCTAAAAGTACTTCTGTCAAATTCAACATCATTTCTTTTGTATTGCATTTCTACTAATTGTTTTGATATATCTTTTAAAGAATAAGTTTGTTTTTTTTCTAAATAAAGAACAGATAATTTATAATCATTTATATCTCCGATACCATAAATACAAGATACAGAGGAAATAACAATAACTTTTTGGCCATAAATCAAAGAATTAATTGTTCTATGACGTAATTGATCTATTTCTCCATTTATTTTAGATGTTTTTTTAATATAAGTATCGCTAGAAACAACATAAGCTTCTGGTTGGTAATAATCATAATAAGAAATAAAATATTCTATTTTGTTTTCAGGAAATATTTCTTTTAGTTCGTTATATAATTGCCCCGCCAAAGTTTTATTATGAACGATAATTAAAGTGTTTTGATTTAATTTTTGGATTACATTGGCTATGGTAAAAGTTTTTCCTGTGCCTGTAGCACCTAAAATAATTTGTTCTTTGATCTGTTTTCGAAAGTTAGAAAGTATTTTTTCGATAGCTATAGGTTGATCACCGCTTGGTTTGTATAAAGTTTTAATCTTGAATGTCATATAATTTTGACCTTATTTTTTTGTATTTATTTTAGATTTAATATTTTTTTTAAATATTGTCCTGTATAACTTTGAGGATTTCGGCTTATTTCTTCAGGGGTTCCTTCAGCTATTATATATCCTCCATTAGGCCCTCCTTGAGGCCCTAAATCGATAATATAATCAGCATTCTTAATTACATCTAAATTATGTTCGACCATAATAACGGTAGCTTTTTGGTTTTTAATTATATAATGAATTATATCAATGAACTTTTTCACATCTTCTGAATGTAATCCTATAGTTGGTTCGTCTAATATATAAATAGTATTTCTATTTTTTTTTTTAGCTAATTCATGAGCTAATTGAATTCTTTGAAGTTCCCCATCTGAAATAGTTGTAAATTCTTGACCTAAAATGATGTGTTCTAAACCTATTTTTTTTAAAATTTTTAGTTGAAATTTAATAATCGTAAAATTAGCAAAAAATAAAAAAGCTTCTTTAACTGTCATATTTAAAATATCAGCAATATTTTTGTCTTTGTATTTGATTTGCAATATTTCTTTATTAAATTTTTGACCATTGCATTTTTTGCATTTAATGAAAACATCAGGCAGAAAATACATATTTTTTTTCTTCATTCCTTGACCATAACAATATTCGCAACGTCCTTTGATATTATTGAAAGAAAAATTATTTTTAGTATATCCTTTTATTTTAGCTTCTGTAGTATTTGCTAATAAATTTTTAATATTATCAAAAATTTTAGTATAAACCGCCAAATTACTTTTATTTTTTTTTCCTATGGAAGAAGGAATAATTTTAATAATTTTTGGAATATTATTATATTTATTTAATAATATATTTTTTTTATTTTCTAATTTTTCTAAAAAATTTTGCTTTTGAAGATCCAAAGATAAAATTTTTTGTAATAAAGTTGATTTCCCTGAACCTGATACACCTGTAATAATTGTAAAAATTTCTAAAGGAAAAATAACATTAATATTTTTTAAATTATTGTCGTAAATATTTTTAATTTTAATTGTTTTATGATGATTAATTAGGTTTCTTTGTTTTGGAACATCAATTATTTTTTTGCCAGAAAGATATTGTCCTGTTAAACTTTGCTTATTTTTCATAATTTCTTGAGGAGTGCCATAAGCTATTATTTCTCCGCCTTTATTTCCTGATAATAATCCCATATCTATAACATAATCAGCTGCTAAAATTGTATTAAGGTCGCGTTCTATTACTAAAACTGTGTTTCCTAAATTTTTAATTGTTTTTAAAGATTTGATTAATTTTTCGTTATCTTTAGGGTGTAATCCGATGGAAGGATTATCTAATGTATATAAGACTCCTGATAATTTTTTACTAATTTGATTCACTAATTTAATTCTTTGTATTTCTCCGCCAGATAAATTTTTACTATAATGATTTAAAGTTAAATAATCTAAACCAATATTTTTTAAAAAATTAAGTCTATTTAATATTTCTTGAAAAATTAAATTTGATATTTGTTTTTCTTCATTGGTTAATTTTAAATTTTGAAAAAAAACTAATAAATTTTCTATAGTTAATTGAGTTAACTCATAAATATTTTTGTTTTGAATTTTGAATAGTAAAGCTCCTTGGTTTAAACGCGCACCTAAACATAGATTACATTTTTTTTGAGACATAAATAAATCGATAAACCAATTAATATTATTTTTATCATTTTCTAAATTATAATAATATTCTAAAACATTAATAACTCCCATATCCAGAGTATTAAAATTATCATTTTCTTTAGAAAGTTTATCTTTATTTTTATAAAGAAGAATATTTAATGATTGAGCATCTAATTTTTCTAAAGTTACATTCATATCAATGTTATTATTTTTACAAAAAGATTTTAAATCATGTATTTGAGTATATAATTCTTTATGGCATAAATAAGGTATAATACCTCCATTGTTTATAGATTTATCTAAACGAACGATTAATTTTGGATCTATTGTATTTTTGATCCCTATTCCTTTACAATTAGTGCAAAATCCATAAGAATGCTTAAAAGAAAATAATTTTATATCTCTTTTTGGAATAACCAAATCATTATCAATTTTAGAATAATTACGATAAAATTTAAAAATTTTGGAATCTTGAAATATAAAAACTTTATCAGAAACCAAAGAAAAAGATAATTCTAAAGAGTCATATAATCTTTCTTTGTTATCTTTCTTTATTTCTAAACGATCTATAATTATATAAATGTTATGATTTTTTTCTGGTTCTAATGAAGGTAAATTTTTATTTAAAGATAATATTTGATCATCGATAATTAAATTTAAGAAACCATCTTTTTTTAATTTTTTTAAAAGTTTTTGATGTGTTCCTTTTTCCCCTTCTATACATGGCGCTAAAATAAAAATTTTAGAATTTATTTGAAATTTTAAAATTTTTTCAGCAATTTCTTCTAAATTTTGATTTTGGATTGGTTCGTTTGTGATGGGATGGAAAGGGATAGAAATATTAGCGTACAATAATCGTAAATAATCATAAATTTCTGTCATAGTCCCTACGTTAGAACGTATGTTATGAGACATTATTTTTTTTTCAATGTGAATAGATGGGCACAAACCTTCGATTTGATCAACATCTGGTTTTTTAAAATTGCCTAAAACTTGCCTTAAAGAGGAATCAAGAGATTCTATATATTTTCTTTTACCTTCTTGATATAAAGTATCGAAAACTAAAGAAGATTTACCTGAGCCTGAAACACCAGTGACTACAATAAATTGAAATTTAGGAATATCTAGATTAATATTTTTTAAATTATTAACTCTAGCACCTCTAATTTTTATCATTGGATTATTGTTCATGGATATATTAACATTACTTTCTTATTTTTATATTTGAATATTTTTATATATTTTTTTTAAGCTTAATAAACACATTATAAGGAATATTTAATTTTTGAAATTCTTCATAAGGAGCTGCTTTGATTTCTTCTATATCTTTAAAATGTTCTAATAATTTTTGATATTGTTTTATTCCTATTTGTGGAACATAAGATAAAAAATTTTTTATGTTTTTTTGTTGAGTTTTTTTATGAAAATATAAAGCAAAACGATGTACTTCTGTGCTTAATTGCAATAAAAAACGAAATATTTTATTTTCGGAATTTAAATAAAAAGTACCTTTTTCTGTGATTAAAGTTTCTAATTGGTGTTTTTTATTTTTTTTCAATGCTCCTAACAAAATATTTAAATTCATGTCCTTTAAAGTTTGAAAACAAACATTAAATTGTCCTTGCCCTCCATCTATTAAAATTAGATCAGGTAAGGGAGCTTTCATATTTAAAAGCTTTTTATAACGTTTTTGTAATATATATTTAAAAGAACTGTAGTCATTTTGAAATTCTTTTTCTATGTGAAATTTACGATAACTTTTTTTGTCAAATTGAAAATTTTTAAATACAACCATAGCTGATACAAAAGATTGTTCAAATAGATGTGAATTATCAAAAATTTCAATATAATTAACAGTTTTATTTAGGAAAGTCGATAATTCATAAATATTATCTTGCATTATTTGGAATTTGGATTTATGAATTAAATTATTTTTCAAAAGGTTTTGTTTAGCATTTTTTAAAGATAATTGATATAAATGAAATTTATTATTTTTTTTCAAAGGAATAGTTATTTTTGTTTTTAATAATTTTTGAATTTTTGATTTTTCTTTATTTAATTCTGAACCTAAAATAATTTCTTCAGGAATAATTTGTCCTTGATAGTATAAATTTAAATAAGTAATAATGTTGTTTTCTGCATCTCCTACATAAGATAAAATTATTTGATGATGATCAAAAATATTTCCTTTATTTAATCTTAATATGTATAAAGATATTTCGTTTTGATTAAAATAACTAGCAATAATATCACAACTTTTATTTTTAATTATATTATTAATAAATTGTTTTTCTGTTATTTTTGTTAAAGAAAATAAAATTTTTTTATATTCTAATGCTTTTTCAAATTCTAATGCTTTACTAGCTTGTTGCATAGATTTTTTTATTTTTGTAATAATTTCTTTGCTATTACCTTTTAAGAATTTAGTTATGGCATCGATATTTTTTTGATAATCAACTTGAGGATTATGACAAGGTCCTAAACATTGTTGGATATGGTAATAAACACAGGCTTTTTTATCTATAGGATGACACCTTCTTAAAGGATAAATTTTATATAATATACTTATTGTTTCTTTAACAATTTCATTATTAGGAAAAGGCCCAAATATTTTTTTATTTGGCGGTACATTTTTATATCTGACTGATATTAATCTAGGATGTTTTTCATTGGTTATTTCAATATAAGGATAACTAGTGTCATCAATTAATTTAAAATTATATTTAGGTGTATATTTTTTAATCAAATTAGACTCTAATATTAGAGCTTCTAATTCATTATTGGTTAAAATATAATTTACATTGGTAGTTTCTGAAATCAAAAGATTAGTTTTGTGATTATGAGAACCCTGGTAATAACTTTTAATTCTATTTTTTAAATTTTTAGCTTTGCCAATATAAATTATATTTTGGTTTTTGTCTTTAAATAAATAACATCCTGGTATAGCAGGCAATGTTTTTAATTGTTTTGATAAGCACATTTTTTTGCCTTTATAAAATATTTTTTTAAAAATAAATAAAAAAATATTTGTTAATTAAAGATTATTAAAAAAAATAAAATTTATTAATATCAATAATTTAAACAGAATGATATTAATATATTTTTTTTATATTTAACAAAAGAGATGGCGATAAATAATTAAATTTTTTCTAAAGAAGAATGAGTAATAAGTATTTTTTTTATGCCATGATCTTTAGAAAAAATAATAGTTAAAATATCTTTGTTTATTGAAATAATAAATCCTTTTCCAAAGGTTTTATGTATAATTTTATCTCCTGCTTTATATATTGTTTCATTTTTTGAAATTTTTTTGTATTTTTGTTTATTTTCTTTATTTTTATTTTCATTTTGTTCTTCTAGTTCGGATAATTCCATTTCTTTTAAAAAAGAGACAGGTTGACACAATACCTTTTGGCCATCTAAAAATCTATATTTAGAACTAGTAAGATATAGTAATTCTTTTGCTCTTGTTATTGCAACATAAGCAATGCGTCTTTCTTCTTGAATTTCATTATCATCCAATGACATATTATTTTTATTATATTTAGAAATTTTTTTTTCCCAACCTATAGCAAAAACAACTTTAAATTCTAATCCTTTTACTTTATGGATAGAAGATAAAAGAATTTGATCTTGATTATCATTTTCTTTTTCACTAGATAAAATTATTTTATTTAATAAAATATTTAATTTTTCTAAAAAAGTACCTTGATTTTGTTTTTTATTTTCTGCATCAAAAATTTTTTGTAAATTAGTTAAATTATTTTTAATTTTTGCATTTTCTTCTTTATTTTTAGATAAAGTGTTAGAATATTGAATAATTTCATCAATTAAAAAAATAACATTAGATAAATTACATTTTGATTCATCATAAAAGACATTTAATAGTTTTTGAAAGATATTCTTTAAATTATTAATTTTTATTTTAATTTTATTTTCATCAGATACATGATTTATAGCTTCGAACAAAGAAATTTGTTTTTGATTAGCTATTTGTTCCAATGTTTGTATTGTAGTTTTTCCTATTTGACGCGGTGGAGTATTAATAATTCTTTTGAAATCAGAATCGTTTTTCAAAAAACATAGAACTCTTAAATAAGAAATGAAATCTTTGATTTCTTTTTTATTATATAAAGGTATTGCTTTATTGATAACATAAGGTATATCTTGGATATTTAAACTATTTTCTATTTCTTTATAAAGATTATTATTTCTATATAAAATCGCTATATCTTTATAATTATATTTTTTGTTATTAACTAAATCTTTGATTTTGGTAACAATAAATTTGGCTTCTTTTTGGGCATCGTTAAAATAATGATAATGATGTATTTTTTCTCCCTCTAATTTATTATTTTTAAGATTCGTTTTAAGATTCGCTTGAAAAGAATTATTTTTATTATAATAATTATACTTTATTAAAAGATTAGCTTTATCTAAAATATTTTGAGTAGAACGATAATTTTGTTTTAAATAAAAAATATCAGCTTTAAAATTTTCTAGAAATAATTTATTACAAATAGCATCTGCTCCTCTAAAACTGTATATGTTTTGATTAGGATCTCCTACTACAAAAGCAAAATTATTTTGGCCTATTATTTTTATTAATTGATATTGTATTAAATCAATATCTTGAAATTCATCTACTAAAATATGAGTAAATTTTTTTTGATAAAAAGAAGCTATAGAAGAATTATTTTTTAATAATTTGTAAGGATAAATAATTAAATCATCGAAATCTACAAAATTATTTTTTTTTAAATTTTTATTGTAAAGTTGAAGTATTTGTTCCTCTTTATCAGGAAGAAATGATTCAAAATTTTTATTTTGAGATAAATTTAGTTCTTTATAAATTTTTGCTTTTATTTTATTTGTTTTCATTCGAGACATTTTTTTTTGAAGTTCTTTTGGTTTATATAATTCTTTATCTAATTTTAAATTTTTAATTATTTCTTGAATTATTTGTCTTTTTTTTTGTTCGTCAGCAATAAAAAAAGAAGGGTTTAAATCTAAATAAGAAATGTATTTTCTTAAAATAAGATGCCCCAACGAATGAAAAGTAGAAATTGTTAAAGAAGACAAAATATGAGTATCAATCATTTTTTTTAAACGTTCTTTGAGTTCTTTAGCAGCATTATTAGTAAAAGTGACTACTAAAATATTTCGGCCTTCAATTTTTAATTCATTTATTAAATGAATAATTTTATTTGTTAAAGTTGTTGTTTTGCCTGTTCCGGCTCCAGCATGAACATAAACAGCTCTTTTATTAGTTTCAATTGCTGCTTTTTGTTGTTCATTTAAATTATTTAACCATTTTGTCATTTCTTTTTTTCCATTTTTTAAAGCAACTTTCTTAATTTTTTTAAAATTTTTTTAATAATTAGAATATTTATTGTTATATATTTTTAATCCTATTCTAGTACAAGATAAAAAATCTTCTATGTTTAAAGAACTCTTACCTATCAAAACACCATCAACTTCTTTTTGTTTTAAGATAGATTCTATATTATTAACATTAATAGAGCCACCATAAATAATTCTTATTTTTTGAGCTAATTCTTCAGAAAATAAAGAAGAAATTTTTTTGCGAATATTTTTTATAATTTCATTAGTATCTTTAGGTTTAAGATGTTTGGTTGTGCCAATAGCCCAACAAGGTTCATAAGCTAATATAATTTTTTCTGTTGAATGATAAGGAACGTTTTGGAAAATATTTTCTAATTGATTATCTAAAAATTTTTGAGTTTCATTTTTTTCTTTAGCAACAATATTTTCGCCTATGCAAACGATAGGATAGATATTCACATTGAGCAGAGCTAAAATTTTTAAATTTGCTGTATAATCTGTTTCTCTAAAATTTTTTCTCCTTTCATAATGACCGATTAAAGAATATTTAATACCTAAAGATTGAATATTTATAGGTGAAATTTCTCCTGTATAAGATCCTTCATTTTTATAAAAAACATTTTGAGCGCCTATTCTTAAATTTTTACCTTCTATTTGAGTTAAAGCATCTAATAAAGTTATTTGTGGAAAAATGATAGTTTCTACTTTTTTTCTATCAGGCACTTTATTATTTATTTGATAAATAAAATTTAATGCTGAATTTTTACATTTATTCATTTTCCAATTGCCAGCAATAATAATTTTTTTCATTAGACAAATACTCCTTATATGTTTTTCCCAGGCGAAATTATTTTTAATATTTTTGTTGTTTCTTCGCTTTGATTCAATAAATAATATTTTTTATTTGTGAATAAATAAAAAGTATCGCCTTTTTTTAAAAAATATCTAAATTTATTTAAAATTAAAATAATTTCTCCTTCGAGAACAAAAACAAATATATCTTCTTTTTTGTCATTATTTATAGGGGTCTGTCCTTGAGATTCTATTTCTATAATAATTGGTTCTATTTGATATCTTGTTAAATAAGGGAAAAGATAATAAGTGGTATTTTTTAAATTAGTTTCTTTTACAGCTAAAAAATTATCTTTTTTATGAATTAATTCTATATTTTTTTCTTCTTGAAAAAAATCTGAAGCTGATATTTTAAAAATTTTTAGCAACGAAAATAGAATTTTTAAGGAAGGAGAAATTAAATTATTTTCAATTTGGGAAATATACCCACTAGTCACATTAATTTTTTGTGCTAAATCTTTTTGAGTTATTTTTTTATTTATTCTTAAGTTCCTTATTTGAAGTCCTATATTCAATATTTAATTTCCTTTTTTGTAGTTAAATGAGTTTTATAAAAGCGATGAATTATAAAAATTTTTTTTAATTAAAAAAATAAATTTAAGAAATATAAGAGAAAAAAATATTTTTTATATATACATTATATTATATAACATTTTAAAAGATATTTTGAATTTATAAAAATATTGCGAATTGTTTGTATAAAAATAATTGTATTTTAATTTTATAATTAATTTTTTTTTGATTTTGGGTATAAGTTTTTTTGATTTCTAATTTTTTTTTAAAATTTTTGAAATAAAACATTATTTTAGTTTTCCATAAAGATTTTTTTTGCAATAAAAAAAGGTAATAAATATTTTGTTTCATTTTTTTAATTATTTTATTTTTGTGTCGTGATAAAATCGAATTATAATTATCATATTTATTTTTTATTTTATCTTTAATTGACAAAATATTTATTTCTTCTTGTTTATGGTATGTTTTCATTAAAATTTTTTTATTTTCTATTGTTTTATTTTTTGTCAAAATATTATTTATTTTAGTATTTAAATTTTGAATTAATTTTTTTTCTTGATTCAAACTTTTTATTCTCATTTGATTAAATTTTATATCAAAATTATTTTGGATCGTGGCTAAAACATCTTTTAAATTTTCTTCAATTAAATCATTTTCTTTTTTTTTGTTTTGTGATCGGAATTCAAAAATTTTTGTATTAAGAATTAATTGGTTATTTAAAATATTTTTTTCTTTTTGTTGGTTTTGTTTTAAATTTTTAATATTGATATGATTTATGTTTTTAATGATATCTAAAAAATGTTCAGATAACCATATTATTTTATTTTTGTTATCAGTTAATATTTGTTTTGCTTCGAGTGATGTTTTTTTATTTAAAGTGTTAATGTTTTGGAATAAAGTGTTATATTCTTTATTTAAAATTTGATTTAAAAAATTAATATTGTTTATCCATTTAGAAAAATAAATGTTAATTTTAAATTTATAAAATTTTAAATAAATTTTATTTAAAAGAGATTTATCTTTTGGAATATTTTCCATTTTGATAAAAAAAGAAGAGATTTTATTTTGATATAAACCATTTTTTTTTAATTTATAATTTTGAATTTTTTTTATTTTTTGAATCAATTGTTCTTGTTTGGATTGTTCTTTTTCTTTTTGTAACGAAATATTTTCTTTTTTTAAAGAGAGATACATTTGTTCATAATTTTTAATTTTGTTTTCTATTTCTGCGTATTTTTTTTTGTTTTTTAATTTATTTTTATAAATTATATTGTGAATATAAAAAATATTTTTTTTTGCATATTGACAAATTTGATTATGGAAATCTATTTTTTGTTGAAGTCTTAATTGTTTAAGTTTTTTTATTTTTTCTTTTAGAATGTAATGGTAAAAAAATTGTTTATTTTTAATGTTATTTATGAATAACGGGAATAAATCTAGAATTTTTTTTAATTCTTTCGTTTGATATTGTTTTTTTTCGATACATTTATTTATTTGTTTTACAATTTCGTTGAATAAATTTTCTTTTATTTTATTTCGATTTTTCATATAATCAATAAATGAAATTAAATTATCTGAAAAAGATTTATTGTAATTAAAATATCTTTGAATTTCATATTCTATTTCTAATTGAGTTAGAGAGGTTCTTTTGCGAAAATATTCTTTTTGTTGTTTGAAATTAATTTTTTTAAAAATATTGTTTTTGTTATGTGTTTTATTTAATTCTATCTTTTTTTTATTTAAATCTATTTTTTGGTTGATATTTTGTATAGTATTTTCTAAATGTTGAGCATTTAATTTAATAATTTCTATCCTTAATTGATTTTGTATTAAAAAAGTTTTTTGTTCTCTTTCTTTTTGAATCATAAGTATTTGTTTTTGGTAATTCAAATAATTCAAATAAATGTCTATTTTGTTATTATCTTGATAATACAAATACTCTAAATTATTTTCTTCTTCTTCCTCTTTTAATTCTATATTTAGAATGTTATATTTTTTATTCATTTCAAAAATTAGAAAATTAGTTTCTAAAAGTTTTATTTTTTTAATAGTATTATTATTAATAATTTCTTTATCTTTTTCTTTTAACAAATTATTATTTTTTATTTTTACATTTTTTTGTTTATCTAAAAAAATATTTTCGATATCGTTTTTTTTAGTTTGTTGTTGATACAATAATTTTAAAAATATATATTTTTTATGCCAAAGATATAAATTTTGAAAATATTTTAATTTGTTTGTTTTATTGTGATTCATCAAGGAAATAAATTTTTGATTTTGTGCGGGTTCGATTGTCATGTTTAGCGCAAAAAATATTTTTAATTTTTGTTCTACAAATAATTTATTTATCGCCTTTTCTAAAGTATTCTTTTTTTGAACAAATTTTTGTTTTATTTGGGCTAAAATTTCATTATGTTTATTTAAATTTTTTTGAAATAAAATATTGTTATATCGAAGTTTTTTTAAACATTTTTTTTTTTCTTGATTTTGCTCTTTTTGGATTTGATTGAAATAAGATTTATATTTTTGATTTAAACAAATTATTTGTTCTTTTTGTTCTTTTTTCATTTGGTTTATTTCATCATTAGAAATAATATGTTTTTGTTCAAAATCTTTTATAATATTAGAGATAAGAATTTTAGTTTTGTCTAATAGAATTTTACTATCTTCAGAAAATTTTTGAGTTAATTGTTCTTTTTGAAGTTTTTTTTCTTTTTCTGTTTCGTTAATATTATTAAAATTTAATTTATATTTTTGTTCAATTTCTTCTTTTTGAATATTAAATTTAGTATATATTTCTTTTTTTTCTAAATCTTTTTGTTTTATTTCGTTTTTTATGTTTTCGATTAAAAGAAAATAATCTTTATGATTTAAATTTGTTTGTTGTTGATAATTTTTTTTTTGTTCTAAAATTTTTGATATATTATTTTTATGTTGAATATTTAACTTGTTTATATTCTTTAGGAAATTTTTTTTTAATGTGTCTTGTTCTTGAAATTGATTTTTTTGACAATTTGTAAAGAAATTTTCTTGTTCTAAATTATCACAAAAATTAATTTTTTTTAAAAATGTTTCTATTTTTTGAATTTCTAATAATAAATTAGATTCAGTGTGATCTATTTTATCAGAGGTATTTAAATTATTATTATCTTCTGAATAGGGTATATTTTCTTTTAATAGAGTCATAATTGAAAAAAATCACTTTCGTTTATGTTTTATTTTTTATCATAAATTTTAACGTTTATGATATTATAACATATTCAAAAATTTTCATAAAAGGATATTTTTTAAAATAAATTTAACAAAGGAAATTATATATTTTATGTATTTTTATATTAAAGGAAAAATTACTTCTATTCATAATGATAGCGTTGTTTTAGAAAATAATGGGATCGGTTATCGTATTGTTTTTTCCAACCCTTATGTTTTCGCTATTAATCAAGAAGTTAAAATGTTTACTTACTTTTATGTTAAAGAAAATATTCATTCTTTATATGGTTTTTTAAATACTGAAATTTTATTTTTTTTTAAAAAATTAATTTCTATTTCAGGAATCGGTCCTAAAAGCGCTATTTTATTGACTAATCAGGATTTATTTGAAGAGATTCAAAAAGCAATAACTGAAAATAATTTTATTTATTTATCTAAATTTCCGGGCATCGGTAAAAAGACAGCTCAACAAATTATTTTTAATTTACAAAATAATGGGTCATTTTATAAAAATCAATTTTCTTTAAATCCCAAACAAAAAGATGTTAAAGAAGTATTAATCAATTTGGGTTTTAAAAATAAAGAAATTGAAAACGTGATTAATAAATTAGATTTTAATAAAAAAATAGAAATTATTATTAAAGATGCTTTATCATTCATGATGAAATAATTTTTTAAAAAAAATAATATTAAAATTTTGGGGAATTTAAAATATGAAAAATTTCAAATTACAAGAAGATCATGATAATCAAATTGAAGATAATAATGAAAACAAAAAATTTTTGAGACCTCAAAAATTAAGTGAATACATAGGTCAAAATAAAATTAAAAAAATTTTGTTTGTTTATTTAAAAGCAGCTCAAAAAAGAAAAGAATCAATAGATCATCTTTTATTTTATGGGCCTCCTGGTTTAGGTAAAACTACTTTAGCTAAAGTTATAGCTAATGAATTAGGCGTTAATTTTAAAACTACAAGCGGTTCTAATATTGAAAAAATAGGTGATATAGCAGTTCTTTTAAGCAGTTTACAAACAGGCGATATTTTATTTATTGATGAAATACATAGTCTTCCTAAAAATGTTGAAGAAATTTTATATTCGGCCATGGAAGATTATGTATTAGATATTACTATTGGTAAAAATGATGAAAAAAGAACAATTCGAATTGATTTGCCCCCTTTTTCTTTAATCGGAGCAACTACTAAATTTGGCAATATTGCTTTTCCTTTAAGAGATCGTTTTGGTTTGATTTTGAAATTAGATTATTATAATAAAAAAGAATTAAAATTAATTTTAAAAAGAACTTCTTCTGTTTACGGCAATGAAATAGAAGAACAGGCTTTAGAAGAATTAGCCAAAAGAAGTAGGGGAACACCTCGTATAGCAAATCGTTTATTTAGGAGAGCCCGAGATTTCGCAGAAATTTATTCTAAAAAAAAAATTAGTTATGATATTACTTTGAATACTTTAGAAAAATTACAAATAGATGAAAATGGGTTAGACGCGACAGATTTTAATTATTTAAAAAATTTAGTTTATAAATTTAATGGTGGTCCTGTAGGCATTAAAAATCTTGCGGTTACTATTGGAGAAGAAATTTTTACCATTGAAGAAGTATACGAACCTTATTTAATTAAAGAAGGGTATATTAAAAGAACTTCACGTGGAAGAATAGCTACAGAATTAGCTATCAAACTTTTGACAACAAATGAACAAAAAAAAGAATAAAAAAATATTTATTTATAAAAAAATTATAATTTTTTATACTATTGAATAAGTAATGTGTAATTGGTTATTGTAAATTTGATTGCATAAATAATATTGTTGCATTAATATAAAGTTTTTTTATTGCAATTGATATTAATTATATTATAATTATATAAGGGGATGTTTTAGGAATTTGCCAAAATTAAGGAGTTTTTTATGCATATCTTGGTTGCGCAAGTAAAAACGTTCGAGGTTTTTAAAATAACTGGCAATAATAAAAACGAAGAAGCAGTATCTTCTTATCCTTTTGTATCATTAAATAACAAAGGAATGTTTGGACAATTAGCTTACGCTTAATTTAAAATATTTTTTATAAATTAAAACTAAGTATTGTTTTAATGTCAATACCTTTATATTTTTTCTAACATTTTTTTCTTTACTCTTCTCATAATTTATTCGGTAATTTTAATAAATTATTTAAAATTTATTAAAATATTTAATTTAAATAAATAAAATAAGTATGTAGATTTAAAAAACGAATTAATTTTGTACAGGGGTTCGAATCCCCTCATCTCCACCAAATAAAATTATCAAATTTATTTAAAAAAAGTTTAAATTCATTTGATAATTTTATTTTTTTAATATAATATCATTTTGTTTGAATTTAAAATATTCATTTTTTAGATTTTTATAGATTAAATAAGTATAATTTTATTGTATTTAATTATATTAAATATTAAAATTATGATTAAAATGATAAGTAAGATTAAAATTTATTATTTCAAAATAAGGAATTGAAGGGGTATATATAAATTATATGTCATTCAAAAAAAAAGAGAATTATTTATTTAAAAGGATTTATTTATTATTAGTTCTTTTAGGTATTGCTTTGGCAGTGATTATTGTAATTGGTAAAATACAGGCTTTTGCAGAAAACTTTACAGACAAAACAGAAAAAATAAAGGACCAAGCAGAAGAAGCAATTGCTGAAAGAAATAAACAAATAAAAGATCAAATAGATAAAATAAAAGACCAATTAGAAGAAGCAATTGCTAGCAGGAATAAACAAGCAGAAGAATTAATCGCTAAAAAAGATCAACAAATAGAGAAACAAATTAATATTCAATTTAATTCGATTCAAGAAAAAATTAACAAAATGTATGATTCTTTGATTAAAGATAAAGAAGAAATAAAAAACTTAATTATTGAAAAAGAAATACCGAATTTAAGAGATTCAATTAAAGAAGAATTAAAATACAAAATTGAAGAAATTTATAAATCTTTGATTCAAGATAAAGAAGAAATGAAAAAAATAATTATTGAAGAAGAAATGCCAAACCTAAGAGATTCAATTAAAGAAGAATTCAAAGGAAAAATTGAAAGCATAAATATTGAAGGTATAAATAATTTAATTCAAGAAAAAATTAACAAAATTTATGATTCTTTGATCAAAGATAAAGAAGAAATAAAAAAATTAATTATTCAAGAAGTAATATTAAACTTAAGAGATTCAATTAAACAAGAATTAAAAGCCAAAATAGAAATTATAAATAATTTAATTCAAGCAAAAATTAACAAAATGTATGATTCTTTGATTAAAGATAAAGACCGAATAAACGACTTAATCATTGGAGAAGAAATACCAAACTTAAGAGATTCGCTTAAACAAGAATTAAAAGGCAAAATCGAAAGTATAAATATTTTACTTCAAGATAAAATTACAGAAATGTATGGATCTTTACTTCAAGATAAAGAAGGAATAAAAAACTTAATTACTGAAGAAGAAATACCGAAATTAAGAGAATTAATTGAAAAAGACTTAAAGGGCAACATCGAAAGTATAAATATTTTACTTCAAGACAAAATTAGAGAAATAAGTAAATCTTTAATGGATGAAAAGGACGAAATAATGACAAAAGATAAAGAAAACATAATTAGAAATATAATTCAAACTCTTGACGAATCAATTAAAAAGAAAATCTCAGATTTATCACCGTTCACACCATTTAAAAAATTATTTAAATTTAGTACATCTAAATAATTATTTTTGTTTTTTTAATCAAAAAAATATTTTATATTTTATAAAAATTTAAAGAAGGTTATTAAAAAAATGAATAAAATTAAATTAATATCTACATTAGGGCCGGCTTGTGATAATAAAGAAGTTTTGAATGAATTAGTCAAAAATGGACTTTCCATAGCACGTTTTAATTTTTCTCATGCTAATTATGATAATAGTAAAAGAATTTTAAAAATCATCGAAGAAATTAATAAAGAAAATAAAAGTTATTTAGCGACTATGCTTGATACTAAAGGACCTGAAATTAGAACTCATGAATTTGATGGCGCAGTTAAAATAGAAAAAGATTCTGAAGTGAGAATTACTTTTAACGAAGTTTTAGGGACTAAAGATAAGTTTTCTTTAACTTATGATAAATTGTATGATGATATCGTAGAAGGCAATTTTATTTTTATTGATGATGGTTATTTAACTTTAGAAGTAATTAAGAAAGATGAGCAAAAACGTGAATTAGTTACTAAAGCTCAAAACACTCATATAGTTAAATCTCGTAGAGGCGTTAATATACCAAATGTTAAATTGCAAATGCCTTATATTTCTGAAAAAGATAAAAATGATATTATTTTTGCTTGTCAACAAAAATATGATTTTTTAGCTCTTTCTTTTGTTAGAAAAAAAGAAGATGTTTTAGATGTAAGAAAAATTTTAGAATCTCAACAAGATTATAATATAAAAATTATTTCTAAAATAGAAAATCAAGAAGGTTTGGATAATTTAGATGAAATTATTCAAGTTTCAGATGGTATTATGGTTGCTCGCGGAGATTTAGGTATTGAAATTAATAGCGAATTAGTTCCTTTTTATCAAAGTCAAATTATTAAAAATTGTTTACGTGAAGGAAAACTTGTTGTTGTAGCGACTCAAATGTTAGAATCTATGCAAAGAAATCCTCGTCCTACAAAAGCAGAAACAAGTGATGTTTATAATTCTGTTTTAGAAGGCGCTTCTGCTACAATGTTATCAGGAGAAACAGCTTCAGGGATTTATCCTGAAAAAGCAGTTATGACGATGGCTAAAATTCAAAAAGAAGCTGAAAAAAATATCAATTATGATTTAATATCTCTTCTTTATAATCCTAAAAAAGATGAAGATATTTTAGCTTGGGGAATGATTCAAATGACTTTAAAACATTCTATTGCTGCTATTATTGTTGATGATAAAAAATACGCTATTGCTTTATCTAAATTCCGTCCAAAAGTAGCAGTTTTTGTGAAGGTTAAAAATAATACAGAAGCTACTTCTTTGGCTTTAAATTTCTCTAATGTACCTTTTGTAAATGATCAAGAGTTACAACAAAAATTAACATCTTTACAAAAAAATAATGATTCAAAATTATTATTACAAGTTGTTAAAGACACTTTAAAAGTTATATCTTTTTAAAAAAAATTATAATAATATTTTTTATTTTGGCAAGTAAAAAATAAGAAATTATTTTTACTGATATAATTTTTGTGTAAATAAATTTATTTTTAATATTTAAAAGACTAGTTTTTAAACTAGTCTTTTTTTGTTTTTTTACTGAAAAAAGAGATATCAAAGTTATTTTAATAATAATTTGGCTCATATATTTTTTTAATATTTATAATAATTTTTAATATATAGATATTAGTTTTTTCAAAACAAATTCAAAAAATAATTGAAAAAAATTACACTAAAATAAAATATAAATCATTAAAAAATTATAGATTTAGGTTGAGGTTTTTTATTATGTTCAAGAACTCTGAAATAAAAAAGAACTTACAATAAAAATCTATTATAAGTTCTTTAGTATTCATTTAGATCATATTTGATTATATTTCCGTTAGAAGAAATACTTTTTAATAATTCATTTGTTTTGGAATTATATTCATACATTATGTATGAATTATCCAAAAAAATTTCTTTTATTAATAATTTATTTATTGGATCATATATTTTAATTGTTTTATTAGGTAAAATTTCTTTTATTAAATTTTGTGTGTTAATATCGAATTCTTTGATATGATTATTTGGTAAAATTTTTTTCACTAATATTTGAGTATTCGGAATATATTCTTTTATTGTTTTTTTAATTGTTCCGTCTGGATAAATTATTTGTTGAATTTCGTTTGAATCAGGTTCAAATTCGATTATATTTTTGTTAGGCAAAATTACTTTTTTTAATTTTGTTTTTTCTTTATCATTATATTCTTGTTTTGTTTCAATTATTTCTTTATTAGGTTTTATTTCTTTTAATATAAAACCTATATCAGGATTATATTCTTTTATTATACCATCTTCTTTATTTGTTTTTTTAATTTTATTCCCAGTGAAGGGATCATATTCTATAATATCTCCATTGGGTAAAATTTCTTTTGTTAATTTATGATTATATAAACTATATTCTTTAATATGGTTATTAGGAAAAATGATTTTAGTTAATCTTTTAGAATTCAAATTATATTCTTTTTTTATACGCGGATTAAATGAAATTTCTTCAAAATAATTAGAAAAATAATTTCTTATACTACTATCAGGTAAAATTTCTTTTTTTAAAGAATGGTTATATTCTTTTATGACGTTATTATCTGAATTCATTTCTTTAGATAAATGACCTGTGAAAGGATCGTATTTCTTTGTTTTTTTGTTTATATCAGTAATTTGGTTTATTTGACCTTTAATATAATCATATTCTAAAATTATATTATTATTTTGAGAAATTATTTTTATAATATCGGGATTTAAATCATCATATTGAATTAAGACGTTATTTTGAGATAATTTTTCTTTTATATTATTTTGGTCAATTATTTCATTTGGATTTGATTTTTTTATTAAATTTTCTTCAATAGCTTCATATTCTTCTTTTGTTTTTTTATTTTCTAAAATTTCAATTGAATTATTTATTTTATTTTTATTATTTTCTAGATATTTGGATTGCTTTGTATAAAAAAAATAAATTATAATAACAATCAAAATTAAAATTACAAAATATATTTTGTAAAAAAATTTTTTATTTTTTTTAATTTTAATCAATTGCCTTTCTAATAAGCAAATAAATCAAATTTATTAAATATATTTCAACATTTTTATATTTTTAATTTTCAATTAAAAAAAATTATAAATATTTTTTTAATAAAAAGAAATTTTTATTATTTTTTTTATTAAAAAATTAATTTTCTTTATAAATTTTTATAACAAAAACATTGATATTATATATTAAAATTATTAGAATAAAGAACATAAAAAATATATAAAATATAATTTTTTATTATGAAAATTTTTTATATAAAAATTTACAAAAGTGCGTTTTTTAAATTTTATTAATATAATTTTATTAAATTTTCTTAAAATTCATATTATTTCCAAAAAATTTGTTTTAAATCTTCAAAGTTAAAAAATTATTTCAAAAATAATACGCTTTAAAATAAGAATTCAAAAAAGAACAATATTGTTTTAATGTAAAAAAAGCAATATTTTAAAAAAATATTTTACTATGATTTTTATTATAATTAATTTTGTTATATAAATGTCTTGCTTGAAATCAAGATGTATACTCAAAAAAGTTATTTTAATATAAAAAATATATTTTTTTTGAAATAAATAAATTTAAAAAAATAATTGATGAAAAATATTTTTTTTTTAGATCTATTTTGTAATTTTTTTTCTTCATTTTTTTGATTGTTATATAAAAAAATAAATTTTAAATTTCTCCTAGTTTGTTTATCAAAACTTTAAAATTGTTTTTTTATATTTAAAATATGTTAAATTTTTTTATGTTTTTTTTATTATTTTTTAAATTTTTTTGTATATTTAAAATTTTATATATTCAACTATTAAATAATTCAACAAAAAAAAGAAACTTATTAAAGAAATTCATTTCGGTCATAATATTAAAGTTAATTTTTATAATTATCATTTATTTGAGTTAATTAATTCTATGCAAGAAAAAAAAGATTAATTAATCTAAGAAATAGAAAAATATGTTTCATTAATAATGAATGAGGGGAACATTTTTTGATGGATGAAAAAGAAATTGATGATAAAAAAACCATTAATGCTTATTATCTCCTTGCTAAAGAAATTTTAATAAAAAAAAGCGTGAGGAAAAAATTACTTTTATTAAACAAAACATTGAGAATTTATAATTACCTTTAATAATTGATAATTATAAAAATTTATCTAATAAAGAAATTAATAAAATTTATATTGATATTTGTTGTTTTCTTTCTCCTCAATTTAATCAAAATTTGAAAAAAACTATTTCTCTTACTGATATTATTAAAAATATTGAAACAAGTAAAAAGAAAGCTCGTTATAAAGCTATTCATAATTTTTATCAAGAAAATAAATTAAGTTTTTTAACTTTAACCTTACCAAAACACAACGCTAACGGTTCTTTTTCTAAAGCAGTCTTAAATTTAAATAAAATCGAACCTTTAAGCAAATTATTTATGAAAAAATTAAGACAAGAAATGAGAATTTATTTAAAAAAAATTAAATTATTCTCCTTCTAAAATCAAATATTTTATGAAAAAAACTTTTAAATCTTTAAAAGTTACTCAAACTCAAAAAAGTAAAGTTATTCATTTTCATTTTTTATTTAACGTTAATTTATTAAAAATGTTTGGTTATGATAATAAAGTAATGTATCAATCAAAAGGACTTTTATTTAATACTGAATTTTATCAAAATTCCCAATATTATAAAAAAAACCAAGCTAAATATAATATTAATAATGGTTGGTTTTTTTCAACAAAACAAGAATCTTATTATCTCTTTAGTGACTAAATTGTAGGCTGTATTGTTAATCATCATTTACCAAATTTAAAAAAATTAAATCCTCGTTCTCAAAATCTTCAAATTTTTACTAAGACTGCTTTTAATTGAAGCCAAACAACCACTCATACCTGGAGTTTGTTTCGCTAATTGATCAAAATCAATATCATTAGCTATTTTTTTATTACGAACATGAACTTTTAAAATACCTTCTCGGGCTTTTATATCTGGTAATCCTACTTTAAAAATACGATCAAATCTTCCTGGCTTTTTAATAAAGCAGAATCTAAGCTAAGATATTTATTCTATTATTCGCTCCTATTGCGATAATCCTTGAGATTTAGTAAAACCATCCATTTCAGTTAATAATTTATTTAAAGTTTGATCTTTTTCTTTGAGAACAACCATCAGCAAAATTATCACCTCTTTGAGTATTTATCTTTAGCTTCCTGAAATAGATTTCTTACTCTAGAAGCTCTTACCTCGATATATATTTCTACAAATTTACTGTCAGTAACCCCATAAAAAGGAACATTAGCTTCACCAGTTAAAAATTGAGCTAATAAAGTTTTCCTTGTTCCCGGTGGACCTCCTAATAAAACACCTTTAGGAATCGAAGCACCTATTTCTTTATATTTTTGAGGTTATTTTAAAAAGTCGATTAATTCTTTCATTTCCTCTTTTTCTTCTTCATTACCGGATACAATATTGGAAAGTAAAAAGAGATTTTTTTTAGAAGAAATCAAAGGTTTGGAATTGGATTTTCCTATAATATTGCGTATATTTTTTCTAATATAATAAACCAATACAGTGGTGTACGCATATTTTTATAAAATTAATGATTATAAATAAAAATGACCATTTATCAGGTATTTTGAATAAAATTTCAAAATCTGTTTTGCATTCATATGCTGTATATTGAGAATTATTTTCTGTTTTTAAAATTTTAATAAAATCATATATTTTGTTTAGTCCAATTAGGTTCTAATATTTTAGTTTGATATAGAATATTGTTTATATCTTTTGCTTCTAATAAATAATATATTGAATTGTGGAATGCATTATTATGTTTTGTATATTTAAAATTTTGAATCAATTTATTATTAAATTTGTTTTCCATTTTTTTAATTAAAAAAAGATTTTGTATAACAAAATAAAAATAGTAGATAATTAATAATATATTATCTTAATATTTGTTTCTTATTTATCAAATTGAAGCTAAACATTATTTATATTTTAAAAAATAAATTTTCAGGATAAATTTTTTTATATTTTTTTATGAAATATCAAAGTATATTATTTTTTTATTAATTATTATTTTAATAATGAAGTGGAATTCTTAAAATTTAAATTTTTTACCAAAATTTCATTTTTTATTTTTTGTTATTTATTTTAAATTATTTTTTATGTTTATAGTTTGATTTAGTAATTTTTTTGGATTTTTGATAATCTTTTTTGACTTTTCAAAATAAATTTGTTATAATTAGAACATAATTTGACTATCCTGTTGAAATTTAACACTTTAAATTTGTTTATTTTTTTGAATTTTTATTTGTATTTATTTTGTAAAGGTTTAAGAGAGTATTTTTTTAAATGATTTTTTTGTATAAGAAAGAATTTTTATTTTTATGATTTTTATTTTAACTAGTAATCCTTGTTCTTCATGTAAAAAAGCTAAATAATGGTTAGATTTACATCATATTAAATATCACAAAAAGAACTTGAGTTATTCTTTTCTTTAACTGAAAAAGATATTGATATAATTTTGAATTATGAAAATATAGATTTTAAAAATATAATATCTATTCGTTTTCGGATTTTTAAAAAAACAAAAAAAAGATTTATTTCTAATGACTATTTAAAAGATAAAAAAATTTATAATAAAACCTATCTATTTATAAAAAAACTATTATTATATAATTCAAAATCTATTGTAATAGGTTATAATGAAGAAGATATTAGAATTTTTATGTTTAAAAATTTACGCCAATATATTATTAAAAATAATATTAATACAGAACATAATTATAATAATTATAATTCTATAATAAAAAAATATTTTAGTTTTAAATAATTTTACCAATTGATAAATTTATCGATTGGTAAATTTATCAATATAGTTAATTTTAAATATATGTCTAGTTTTAAAGAAGATTATTATTTTGAAAAAATAAAAAATAATATTAATACAAAAACTAATTTGATTTTTTTATTTAGTTTAATACAATAAAAAAATATTTTTTTATTTTAATATAAATAATAAAATATTGTAAATGTAGAGCATTTAATATGATTCTAAACGGAACAATAACAAAGATAGTAATAAAATTTTTTAATTATTTTATTTTTTTTTTATATTATATTTTTGTATTTATTATTTTTTATTTTATTTTTTTGAATTTTTATAATTATTTTTATCCTAAAAATGCTAATAAATTTATTTTTTTTAATATTAATTATATATCTAGTAATAGCATGTCTCCTGAATATAAAAAGAATGATTTGATTATTGTAAAAAAAATAACTAAAGACGAAATTTTAGATTTAAAAGAAGGCGATGATGTAGTTTTTTATATTGAGGAACAATTTCAAACGAATAGATTATTGAGACAAATTCCTTTTGTTTGTCATCGAGTACAGTATAATAATAAAAATGAAAGATTTATAACAACTAAAGGGATAAATAATAATAAAATATTAGATTTTGAAAAAAGAATTAGTTACGAGAATGTTGCGTATAAAATTATTTATACAATTCCATTATCAAATATTATGAGGGAAAAGAAATCTTATTTATCTATTCTTGGTTATATTATTTTGATTTTATCTATTCTTTTTTTAATATTTAATTTTAAGAATTCAAGTAGTTTTAAATTTATTAAAAATAAGTTTTCTTATTTTATAAATTTAATAAATTTGTTTCTAAAATAATACATAGATACTATAAACTCGAAAAAATATTATATTTTCAAATTCAATTTTAAAATAATTTTGGAATTAGCGGTAGGATTAAAAATATTGGATTTTATTAATGAATTTGAAATATTTTTAAAAATTGAATGTAATTATTCTTATTTTACTATTAAGAATTATATTTATGATGTAAAAGAATTTCAAAATTTTTTGTTTCAAAAAAATATGATATTTAATTTTATTGATTTATCTGAAATAAATGAAGCTCGTTATTTTGTTTCTTATTTAAGCAATAAACATTTGTCTAATACTAGTATTCTTAGAAAAATCTCTTCTTTAAGACTTTTTTATAATTTTTTAATCGAAAGATATAACTTTAAGCATAATATTTTTAAATTAATTAAATTAAAAAAAAAATCTAGAAAATTACCTCAAATTTTACCTGAATCTTTTATTCAAAACTTATTAGATGTTATTGATACATCAAATATTTTTGGGTATCGTAATTATATTATTTTAGATTTGCTTTATAGTTGTGGTTTAAGAGTAAGTGAATTAGTTAATTTAAAAATAAATAATATTTATTTTATGAATCATCAAATTTTAATTTATGGTAAAGGTAAAAAAGAAAGATTTATACCACTTCACATTGTTTTATCAAATATGTTAAAACATTATTTAACTTATATAAGAGATAAATTTTTAAATAAAAATACAAAATCGAATAGGGATAAACATGATTTTTTATTAATCAATTATAAAGGCGATCCTTTAACAGAAAAAGGAATTAGATTTATTTTAAATCAATTAAGTTCTAAGGTAAATTCAAATATTTCTTTATATCCGCACGTTTTTAGACATGCTTTTGCTACTGTTTTATTAAATAACGGAGCAGATTTAAGAGTTGTTCAAGAATTATTAGGACACGCTAATTTAAAAACAACTCAAATTTATACTCATGTTTCTGATGTTTTTTTAAAAAATAAATTTATAGAAAAACATCCTAGAAATGTTTATAAAAAAAAATTATTAAAAAAACACAAAGGAAATATTGAATATGCAAAATAAAATAAATTTTTTTTTTGAAGTTGTAAGTATTTATAAAGATAAAAATATTAGTTTACCGAAAAGACATACTCTTTATAGCGCGGGATATGATTTTGAATCGGCTATTTCGATTATTATAAAACCTAAAGATTTAGTTTTAATTCCTACAGGTATAAAAGCTTATTTTAAAAGCGATAAAGTTTTATGTATATATCCTAGATCTTCATTAGCTTTAAAAAAAGGTTTGATAATGACTAATAGTGTAGGAATTATAGATAGTGATTATTATAATAATTTAAAAAATGAAGGACATATTTTTGTACCTTTATATAATATATCGGATAAAGAAGTAAAAATTGAAAAAAGAGAAAGAATAGCTCAAGGTGTTTTACAAAAATTTTATTTAACTAATAATGATTTGATGCAAGATAAGAAAATCCGCAAAGATGGTTTTGGAAGTACTGATTAAAATTTTTATATAAAGATTTAAATTATAAAAAAATAAAAATATGTTACAATAATTTAGATTTGCGTAAAATAAATAATTTTATGGAAAACATTAGAATTTAATATAAATTTAATTTGCAAATTATAAATATAAATAATTTGATGTATTATGGGATGTTCAATAATTTAATTATTTTAAAAATTTTGATAAAATTTAATTAGGAGTTAATTTTGTTTTTATGTCATCTGTTGTTTCTATTAAACAATTATTAGGATCAGGAATTCATTTCGGAAGTGCAGCTAGAAAATGCCATTATAAAATGAAACCTTTTCTTTTTTCAAATGAAACAGGAATACCTATTGTAAGAAATAGAATTCATATTATAGATCTAAAGAAAACAATGGAAGCAATTGAATTTGTTTATCCAAAGATAGTTGAATTAGCATCTAATAATGGGAAAATTTTATTTTTAGGCACCAAAAAACAAATTCGAGAAATTGTTCAGCAAGAAGCTGAAAGATCCAAACAATATTATATTTCATATAGATGGTTAGGTGGTACTTTTACTAATTTTCAAACTATTTTAAAAAGAATTAATGTTTTAAAAGATTTATATAATCAAGAAAAAGAAGGTTTATGGAAAGGTTTACCTAAAAAAGAAGTTATTAAATTAATAAGACAAAGAGAAAAACTAGAGAAGTTTTTAGGCGGCATAAAAAACATGACAAGTTTACCTCAAGCTATTTTTGTTATTGATGTTAAAAAAGATATTATAGCGATAACTGAAGCACGTAAATTAAATATTAAAGTTTTTGGAATTATTGATAGTGATTGCGATCCTGAATTAGTTGATTACATTATTCCTGCTAATAATGATGCTATTAAAGGCGTTAGATTAATAACTTCTATTATTGCAAATGCAGTCATTGAGGGAACTCAAAAATCAAATAATAATAATAAAATTGATGTAAAAAATAATGAATAAGAAAATATAAAAAACACAACAAAAATTTAAAAAAATGAAATTTGCTATAAAGCGATATTTTATTTTTAATCTTATTTTATTAAAATCGTAATTTATTATAATTAAAGATGTTTAATAAACATCTTTTTTTAATATTAAAAATAATATTATTAGTATTGAAATAAAAAATAAATTTGAAAAAAAATTAAAAAAGGAATAAACATTCATGAAAATAACAATTGAAATGATTAAAGAGTTAAGACAAAAAACTCAGGCAGGTATTACCAATTGTAAAAAAGCTTTAGAAGAGACTAATGGTGATATTGAATCAGCGATTAATTTTTTAAAGGAAAAAGGTCTTTTTTATTATAAAAAGAACAAAACCAAAGACATTGCAGAAGGCTTAACGAATGTTGTTGTTAAAAACAACAAAGCTATTTTATATGAACTTAATGCAGAAACAGATTTTGTTGTCCAAAATAAAAATTTTATGGATTTATATTATCAATTAGAAAATATTTTATTAGAAGCTGATTCTTCAATTAAACATTTAAAAGATTTTTTAAAATATAAATGGAATGGTCAAAGTGTTGAAGAATTAATTTCCCAAAAATCTTTTATAATTAAAGAACAAATTTTTTTATCACGTATTCAAATCATTTATAAAAAAGATGAGGAAGGTTTTGGTTTTTATAAACATCAAGGGGGCAAGATTTCCGCTTTAGTTCATTTAACTAAATCTTCTTCTGATGTCGAAGAACATATGCCAGTGCATATAGTTGGAATGAAACCTAAATTTTTGAGCAAAGAATTAATAGATATTAATTTTTTAAATAAAGAAAAAGAAATTTTATTAGAACAATTGAAAGAAAAAAATAGTCATAAACCTTTAAAAGACGAACTATTAAACAAAATAGTAGAAAATAAATTTAATACTTTAATAGAACAAACTTGTTTATTAGAACAACCTTTTTATATGGATTCAAATAAAAAAGTTAAAGAATATTTAATCCAAAATAAAACTGATATTATAAACTATTATTATTTTGAAGTAGGAAAAAAATAATTTTAAATAAAATATTTTGTAAATAATTTTTTATTAAAAAAAGAGAGAGGGGAAATTTAATGTTTAAAAGAATTCTTTTAAAATTAAGTGGAGAGGCATTAAAAGGAGAAGATTTTAACATTAATCCTCAAACAGTTAAGAAAATAGCTGAAGAAATAAAAGAAATTAAAGATTTAGGCATCGAGATTATAATTATTGTTGGCGCAGGAAATATTTGGCGTGGTCTTGTGGGTCAAGAATTAGGTATGGAACGTAGCCGTTCAGATTATATGGGTATGTTAGGCACTATAATTAATTCTTTAGCTTTGCAAGATGCTTTAAATAATTTGCAAATCCAAACAAGAGTAATGACTTCTTTTCCTGTTATTGCAGTAGCAGAACCGTATATTAAAGAAAAAGCTTTAAGACATTTAGATAAAAATAGAGTTGTTATTTTAGGTACTGGATTAGGTTTACCTTATTTTTCTACAGATACTGCAGCCGCTTTGAGGTCAGCAGAATTAAATGTAGATGTTATTTTAATGGCGAAAAATGGGGTTGAAGGTGTTTATGATAAAGATCCTAAAAAACATACAAACGCTATTTTGTTAAAAAAAATCGATTATAAAGAAATCCTTTCCAAAAGATTAAATATTATGGATATGACAGCCGTTTCTTTATGTTGGGAAAATAAGATTGATATTTTAGTTTTCGATATGAATGAAAAAGGAAATATTAAAAAAGTTGTTTTAAAAGAGAAAATAGGAACTTTAATTACTTCAACGGAGGATAAATAAAAGAGATATGGAAGATTTATCAAAAGAAATTTTAATAAAATTAGAAAATCAAATACGTAAAGCTAAAGAAGTTATGTTATCTAAATTTAATAACATTCGAACAGGCAGAGCCAATCCTAAAATTTTGGATAAAATAACTATTAATTATTATAACGAAGATATTGCTTTAAAAAATATTAGTACTATTAGTGTTCATCAAGGTAATCAGATTAATATTAAACCTTTTGATAATACTGTTATCAATAATATTTCTAAGGCTATTTTAAATTCTGATTTAGGAATAACTCCTCAAGATGATGGTAAAGTTATAAAATTAATTTTTCCTCAACCTACAGAAGAAAAAAGAAAAATGTTAGTTAAAGAAGTGGAAAAAATAGCAGAGCAAACTAAAGTAATAATAAGAAATATTCGCCGTCAAGGTAAAGAACAAATTCAAAAAATGAATTTAAATGACGCATCAGAAAATATTTGCTTAAAAGATATACAAAATTTAATCAATAAATGGATTAAATTAATAGAAGATGAAACAATTAAAAAAAATAATGAATTGTTGAAAATTTAAAATGAATAAAAAAAAATCATTTATTAAAATTTATACAGGATTAATCCTTTTTTTAATAAATTTATTTTTTTTCTTTTTTTTTACATGGATTGACGAAAAATTTAATAAAATTTTTTTTATTTATTTTTGTTTATTTTTTATTTTGATAATTATGATATGTTCTGTTAAAGAAATATTAAAATCTAAACAATTAGCCAAAAATAATTCTTTAAAGTTTATTTATTTTATTTTTGCTTTTGTCTTTTTTTATCTTTTTTTTCTTTTTTTATTTTTTTTTTATTTTAATAATCCTCAATTAAATGATTTTTCAAAAATTTTTTCGCAAAAAATTAATTTACCTGCGCAATTAATTGATTTTAAAAAATCATTTCAACTTGAACAATTTTTGTTTTATTTTTTCTTTCTTTTTATTTTTTTGTGGTTTTGTTTTTTATTTGTTAATAAGTTTAGAGTAGAAAATTTAAATTTTCTTTTATTAATTTTAATATATATTGTTTTACCTAGTGCTTGTTTTTTTACTTTAATTTGTCTCAATTATAAATGGTTTTTTTACTTATTTGTTATTACTATTGCAAATGATAGTTTTGCTTATTTAGGTGGCATTTTATTCGGTAAACATCTTTTATATCCTGAAATTAGCCCTAAGAAAACTTGGGAAGGTTCTTTATGCGGCGTTATTATATCCTTAATTATTGTATTTTGTATTTTTGACGGGGTATTACTTATAAACAAGTTGCCATTTTATATTTTTACTTTTTGTAATTGTATTATCGCTCAAATAGGCGATCTTATTGCTTCAAAATTTAAAAGAGATTTTTTAATTAAAGATTTTGATAGTATAATACCTGGCCATGGTGGTTTTTTAGATCGTTTTGATTCTTTATTCTTTTTATCTTTTTTTGTTATTTTTATTTTATCAATTCCTCGAGAATTTATTTGCTTTTAAAATAAAAAAATATCTCAAACGAGATATTTTTTTATTTTAAAGTTTAAACAATTAAACTCTTTGTAATTCTAATTTTTTTAATGCACGCGCTGATATATAAACTTTTTTCTTTTTACCTTTTTGATCTATAATATTAACTTTTTGTAAATTAGCTTTCCATAATTTACGATTTGCATTCATTGCATGACTACGTTTATTTCCGAATAAAGTTGTTTTGCCAGTGATATAACATTTACTCATAATATTTATTCTACTCCTTTTATGATTTTTTTGTGTGTTTATAACATATGATTCATTATAATATATTTTTGTTAAAAAATAACATATTTTCATTTCTAAGAATACAAGAAGATAATTAAGAATCCAAAAACAATATTAACAAAAATATTACATATGTTATAATATAATTGTTTTTTTAAATTATTTTATATTTTTTAATTAATTAAAAAATATAAAATAATTTATTAGTTACGTTTTTTTATAAAGAACTTAATATTATAATTAAGAAAAGATTTAAATTACAAATAAAAGAAAATTTTATAGAAATTAAAAAGGATTACATTATAAAAAATGGTAGAACAAAACATTATAGACGGTAATTTATTTAAAAAAATGATTATAAACGGAACTTTTAATTTAAAAAAAAATTATCAAAAAATAAATAGTTTGAATGTTTTTCCTGTTCCTGATGGAGATACAGGCACTAATATGCAAATGACTATGATGGAAGGCGTTAAACAACTTCAATTGATAAATGATTCTTCTATTATTAAAGTTAGTAAAGTTTTATCTGATGCTTTATTGATGGGTTCTAAAGGTAATTCAGGCGTTATTTTCTCTCAATTTTTTTCCGGTATTTATGATTATATTAGTAATTTACAAAAAAATAATATTAATGCTGAAGAGTTTGTTAATTCTATGATTAGCGGTTATAAAAAATCTTATTCCTCAATTGTTGAACCAGTAGAAGGAACTATTTTAACTGTTTTACGAGAATCTATTGAAGAAACTGTAAAAAAAAAGAAAGAAATTAATACAATCAAAAGAGCTCTTCAAATAATTATTGAAAATGCTAAAATTTCTTTAAGCAAAACTCCTGATTTATTACCTATTTTGAAAAAATCTAAAGTAGTAGATAGTGGCGGAGCAGGATTTATTTGTTTTTTAGAAGGAATGTTATTATTTTTAGAAGATGTTCAGTTAGAAAATGATGATATAAAAACTTTAGATTTAAAATTCAATCATAATATTGAAAAAAATAGTGAATTAAAATATAAATATTGTACTGAATTTATTATTAAATTAAATAGTTCAAATGATTTTGACGTTGAAGATCAGAAACAAAAGATGAATAATTATGGTGATTCTTTAATTTTATTGAAAAATTCTGATTTATTAAAAATTCATATTCATACGAATAATCCTGACAATATTTTAACAAAATTATCTAAATACGGGACATTAGTTAAATCGAAAATTGAGAATATGAAAGAACAATATAATAATTTTATTTCCAAGGAACAACATAAAAATGATTCCAAAGTTTCTAGATATTCTATTATTACTTTTGTTTCTAGTTCAGGAAAAGAAATCGAAAATACTTTTAAAGATTTACAATCTGATATTGTTTTTAATTTATATAAGAATTTTTTGTCAGTAGAAAAATTAAACAAAATAATTAATGAAATCAATGCTGAAATTATAGTTATTTTCCCTAATCAATCAGACATAATACCTATTATAAAAGAAACTTGTGAATTAAATCCTAAATTCAAAATTGAAATTATTCCTACTAATGATATTGTTGAAAGTTATATTTCTCTTTTAGTTTTTGATAAAAATATTTCTTTACAAAAGAATTTGACTAATATGAAGAATTATATGCAAAAAATTCAAATTGGAAAAATCATTGATTCAAGGCATTGTGATAAAAAAACAGATCATAAATTAGCTTTAGATTGTTTTGTTTCTTATATGAAAAATAAAATAATAGAAAATAATAAAGATTTAATTTTATTAACTCAAAATTTATTAAAAAAAATGATTGGCAAGAAAAATAATTTTTTAACTATTTTTTATCATAAACAAACTTTTTTGAAAAGAAATTTAGAAAAAATAGAATCTTTTGTAGAAGAACATTTTCCTAATTTAGAAATAGAAAAGATAGAAAATAATAATAGCCAAAAATATCCTTATATTTTTGTTTTAGAATAAATCATTAATATTTATTTTTTTCATTTTTTTATATTATTTTTTTATTGATGTTTATATAAATAAAAAATTATATTTAATATATTTAAATATATTATGTTTATTGTATGGATAAATTTAAATTTTTTATTATAAATTATATGTTTTCTTTTCAGGTTGCATATGTTTATTTGAATTATTTTTTTTATATGAATAATAAATAAAATTATTTTCTTTTATAAAAAAGAAGAAATTATAAATTTAATTGTTTTATAATATCGGTTTCTTTGGATATAAATTTTTATATTTTTTTTGATATAATGGATTATAATTAATTAAAGTATAAATAGTATTTTTGACTAATTTTTCATTTTTTTAATAAATAAATTAAATTAAATAATATAAGAGAGGTTTTTAATCATTAAACGAAGATTATTTTTTTTTGATATCGATGACACTTTATATAGTAATGAAAAAAATGAAGTTTTGTCACAAACTAAGAAATTGATTTTAAAATTATCTCAAAATCCTAATGTAGTATTAGGTATAGCAACTGGCAGAAATTATGCAAATTTAGATGTTATTCAGGAATTATTACCTTGTTTCAAGTATTTAGTTTTGGTTAATGGCGCTTTGGTTTTAGAAGATAATAAAGTTATTGATGAACAACCAATTCCTATTAATTATATTGAGAATGTTGTGAAACAAATTAAATTATACTCTGGTCTTAAAATTTTAGCTTCCGGAGTTAGCATGAACGGATCAGCTTTTTTTTCTAATGATGATTCGAAACAATTAGAAATTATTAAGCATTGGACAAAGAAATTCGATATTAAAATTGATAATCAATTTTATTTAAAAGAAAAAGTTTTTATGTTGAATATTTTTGGAGATGATCGAGAAAAGATAAAACCTTTTTTAGATAAATTAGATTGTTTTCAAGGATATTATTGGCGTACTCATATTGATTTAACAATGAAAACAATTAATAAATTACATGGCATTCAACAAATTAAGCAAAAATATAATTATTATGAGTTAATTTGTGTTGGGGATGGTTGTAATGATAAAGAAATGTTAGAATTTGCTGATATCGGTATTGCAATGGGTAATTGTGAATATATAGATGTTAAAAAAAAAGCTAATTTAATATCTGATCATATTATGGAAAATACAATGTATGATTTTTTTATTAAAAATAATTTAGTTTAATTTTTTCAATTTCGATTGATTTTGTAGTAAATTCATCAATTGGTTTTCATTATTTTTTATTATGCGATATTAATAATTAGTAAAGGATTTTTTTGATGGAGCAAAAAACAAAAGCATTATATATTTTTATAGAAAAATTTAAAAATTTAACAGAACAAGAAAAAAATATTTTTTCTAAAATTGTAAATAAATTATTTCAAATAAATTATTTAACTATTCAAAAAACAGAAGATGCCAATGATTATCGTTTTATTTTATTATATAAAGAACTTTTTATTTCTTTTTTTCAACTGTCTGATTTTCAATTAGAAATTAAAAAATATGATGAAGTTATTTTTATTAAAAATTTAAATCATTTTAATAAATTAAAATTAAAAAAAGAAGAAAGTTTAATTTTATTAATTTTACGTATTTTATTTCAACAAAAAAGAGAAAATAAATCTAGTGGTATTATTTCAATATATTTACAAGATATTTATCATAAATTAAATAGTATTGATTATAAAGAAATCAAAAAATTGACTAAAGAAAAAATAAAAAACATTTTAGCTTTGTATAAAAGATTTAATATTATTAATTATATAGAAAATGAATTATCTGATGGTTTAATCATAACAATTTATAATTCTATTCTTTATTTGATTGATTTAGATATGATTAAACAGTATACAGAGTCATTAAATTTGAAGTATGACGACAAACAATTAAAATGAAAAAATTAACTAAAATAATATTAATTAATTGGCATTTATTTTCTTATCAAGAGATAGAAATTAAAGATAATGTTTTAATTTCAGGAGAAAATGGAGCAGGTAAATCAACTTTATTAGATGCTTTACAATATGTTTTGATAGGCGAGAAAAATAGTGTTAAATTTAATATAGCTGCTAATGATAATGCTAAGCGTTCATTAGAAAGTTATATTAAAGGTAAACTTGGCATCGAAAATAAAGAATTTTTAAGAAATCAAGATGTTGTCACTCATATTGCATTGGAGTTTTACGATGAACAAACAAAAACATATACTATTGCGGGATGTGTTTTAGAATTACCTTATAGAGGGGTTTTAAAGGATAAATTTTATCTTTTATCTAATATTCGTTTGAATAAAAATGTTTTTATATTTGATAATCAAATAAGAAATATTAAACATATGCGCGATTATTTTAGATCTTTTAATAAAGATTTTGATTTTTTTGATACTAAAAAACAATATCATAATACAGTTGGTAAATATTTAAAAATTAATATTGTAAAATATTTAAAAATATTACCTAAAGCATTATCTTTTAAACCTTTAAATTTACAAAAGTTTATTTTTGATTTTTTGCTAGAAGAAAATCCTATTAATATTAATAGTTTAAAGAATAATGTTCAACAATTAAAACAAATTGAATTCCAAATGGAGATGGAAAAAAAGAAATTAAAAGAGTTGTCTGAAATTATCGAAATTAATAAAAATTTAACAAAAATAGATGATCAAATGAAGATTCAATCTTTAACTAAACAAATGATTTTGGTTCAACAGAATGAAATAAATTTAGAGTCTTATATTAAAAAAAAAACATTAGTTGAAAAAGAATTAGTTAATTTAACATCTCAAAAACAAAAATATAACGAATCTATTGATAATTTAAATGATTATATTTTGAAATTACAAACTAATAAATTACAAAATAATTTAGGTTCTGTTTTGCATTCTTTGCAAAAAGATTTAATTCAAGAAAAAAGGTTTATCGAAAATCTTAAGGAAAAAATAAATATTTTCATAAAACAATTAAATGAAGAAACTTTTATTTTAGATAATTTATTTATTTTGACTAATGAGATGTTTTTTAAGGAAAGTTCTGAAAAGATTAAGTCTTTTTTATTAAAATCTATAGATAAAAATCCTTTTTTATTAAAAACAAAAATTAATGAAGTATTAGAATATTTTTCTAAAAAAATAATTAGTTTTAATGTTTCGCAAAATAATTTACAAAAAGAAATAATTCTTTTGAAAGAAACAATTAATAAAAATAATTCTGATTTAGAAATGATTACTCAAAATTATGTTTCTCCTAATAATCGTTTTATTAAAATAAATAATTTATTAAAAGAAAAATTAAGTCAAAAATATAATAAAAATATTTTTGTTCATCCTTTATGTGAATTAATAGAATTAAAAGATGAGTTATGGAGAAACGCTTTAGAAGGCGTTTTAGGATATAGAAAGTTTAATTTAATTATAGATCATCGTTATTTCGATTCTGCTTTAAAAATTTATGATAAATTACAAGATGAATTGAAAATTTATGATGTTGGTTTAGTCAATGTTGAAAAAATTCCTGATATTTCTGATAATTTAGATAGTTTAGCTTCGCATATTACTAGTGATAATAATGATGCTTTAAAATATATTAAAATATTGTTATCTAATATTAAATGCGAATTAAATATTGAAAATTTAAAAAATCACAAAACCGCCATTACTCCTTTATGTATGATGTATAGCAATTATACTGCTAAAAAAATAAATCCTAAAATTTATCAAGTTCCTTATATAGGGATTAATTCTCGGAAAATACGCGCAAACATAATTTTAAATGAAATGAATTTGCAAAAAGAAGAGTTAAACCAAAAACAAAATTATTTTAAAAATAATGCAAATATTATTTCTTTGATTCAAAAAAGTAAAATATTTTCGATTGCAAATTTAAATTATTGCGATTGGTTTGAACAAAAAAAAGATAAAGAATCTAATTTAATTATTATTGAAGAAAAAATAAAAAAATTAGAAGCGAATCCTAATTTAAATCAATTAGAAAATAGTATTATTCAAGCACAAGAAGACAAAAAAGTAAAAAATCAAGAATTAGAACAAATTTTATTTCAAATTTTAGAAAATAAAAATAAAGAAAATATTTATTTGAATCAAATTAATAATTTAGAAAATGATTTATCTTTGAACAAAAATAAATTATTCGAAGAAGAAAAAAAAGAAATTATTAATGCGGAAGCTGCTTCTGTACAATTTCATAATTATTTAAAGGAATATTCTAATCATTATGAAATGATGTTCAAAAGTATTCAAGAAGATTTGAAAAATATGGAAAAACAAAAAAATATTTTTGAAATAGATTTAGTCGCTTTCATGAAAAAATATATTGATAATTATCATTTATTTAATGTTGAAGCTAAATTAGAAAATTTAGATTTTTTTATAAAAGAATATAATTTAATCAAGTCTAAAAATTTAATTCAATACGAACAAGAAGCTAAAGAATTAAGCATAAAAACAGAAATTATTTTTAAAGAAGAATTTATTAATAAATTAAAAAAGAGTATTTTAGAAGTTAAACAACAAATTAAAGATTTAAATAAAATTTTAGTAAATAGACCTTTTGGTAATGATTATTATCAAATTGTTATTAAACCTTCTGATGTTCCTGAATATCAACAATATTATTCTTTTTTTATGAAAGATAACGAATTAGAAGAAACAAATTTATTTAATGAAGATTATTTATCTCATAAAGAAATTCTTTTAAACGAGTTATTTCAAAAAATAATGTCTTTTGACTCAGAATATGAACATTTATCTTATCAGTTTTTAGATTATCGTAATTATTTAAATTATGATATTAAAATTTATGATAAAGAAGGCAATTGGTCTTTTTTTTCTAAAATTTTTAGAGAAAAATCAGGTGGCGAAACACAAGTTCCTTTTTATATAATTATTGCTGTTTGTTTTGAACAATTATTAACAGAAAAGAATGAATCCAAAGGGTGTTTAGTATTTTTTGATGAAGCTTTTAATAATATGGATGAAAATAGAATAGACTCTATGATGTCTTTTTTTAATAAATTAAAAATACAATTTTTTATTTCTATTCCACCTCAAAGGATTTGCAATATTTTGCCTCATGTAACCACTAATTTAATTGTTGTTAAAGAACAAAATTATGCTCTTGTAGATAATTTTATAAAAGATTTTTAAAATATATTTTTTATAATTCGCAAATTTGAGTTTTTCAAATAATAAAAAGATCTAAATAATAAAAAGATCTATATGAAGGAATGTAAATAGGTAGAATATGGTGATGAGAGAATATTGTTATAAAAAATATGTTTATTATTTTCTTAGAATTATTGTTTTTTTTATTAATTGTGTTATAAATATCAGTCTTTTGTGTTTATTGATCGTTAATTTATGTAAAATATTTTGGAAACATGAAAAAATTGTTAATACATTTTATTTTGATTATTATCAGGTTATAAGTCCTAGCATGTCCCCTTTAATTAATGTAAACGATATTGTGATAGTTAAAAAAATTTCGTTAGATGAGAAAAAAAAATTAAAAAAAGGCGATATTGTTATTTTTCATAATGAATCTTTATCTAAAAAGATATCTCAAAATATACCTATTATTCATAGAGTTACACAAAATAATGTAAGTCAAGGAAAAATTCAAACAAAAGGTGATAATAATCCATTGAGCGATCCTTTTGATACACAATACAAAGATATTTTTGCTAAACATGTTAATACTATTCCTTTATCTAAAGTATGCGGCAAGAAGAGGGCAGATAATTATAAACAAAATTTTATTTTCTTTTTTTTAATTTGTTTTATTTGTTTAATGTCTAAAATGTCATTTTTTTTAAAAAAATTATTCTTGCCGAATAATAAATTTAAAAAATAAAGAGAGAATAATTAATGTGGCAAGCTTTTATTACTCAAGAAAAAAAGAAAAAGTATTTTCAAAATATAATTCGTTTTATAAAAAATGAAATTAAAAAAGAAAAACAAATTTATCCTCCCTTACAAAATGTTTTTGAGGCTTTCAGTCTAACTTCTTTTCAAGATGTTAAAGTAGTTATTTTAGGGCAAGACCCTTATTTTAGTATAAATCAAGCTCATGGGTTATCTTTTAGTACTAAAAGTAAAATAACTCCTTCAAGTTTAAGAAATATTTTTAAAGAATTAAAAAATGATTTAAATTTAATATCTTATAATAATAATTTAACCTCATGGGCGTTAAAAGGAGTTTTATTGTTGAATAGTATTTTAACAGTAGAATCAGGAAAACCTTTAAGTCATAAAAATATTGGTTGGGAAGGATTTACAAAAAATATTTTTAAATTTTTGAATAAAAAAAATAAAATAGTTTATATTTTGTGGGGCAAATCTGCTCAAGAATACGAGAAATACATTGATATAGATAAAAACTATATTTTAAAAAGCCCTCATCCTTCTTCTTTTTCAGCCTATAAAGGTTTTTTCGGTTCTAAACCTTTTTCTAAAACCAATTCTTATTTAATTAAAAATAAAATTTTACCTATTGATTGGAGTTTAGACAAATAAATATTTTTTTATTTTATAAAATTTATAGAGGTGAAATAATTTTGTATTTATGAGTCAATTATATGTTTTTAAAAATTTTAATTCAGAACAATTGGAAATATTAAAAAAAAAATTTGAAAAATTTATTATCAAAAATTCTCAAAAGAATATTTTTTTAATAATAAAAACAACACAAGTTAAAATAACATGTTATAATAATGGAACTTGTTTAATTCAGGGTACCGAAGTTAATAAAGCAGTTGAATATATTAAAAAAATTTTACATTTAGATAATTATGAATATTCAAATAAAAATATTATTGGTTCAGATGAAGTTGGTACAGGAGATGTTTTTGGTCCTATTGTTGTTTGCTCTGTTTTAGTAAAACCAGAACAAATATCTTTTTTAAAACAGATAGGCGTAAAAGATTCTAAAAAATTATCATTATCCCAAATTAATGAAATTATTTCGCACATAAAAGATAAAATCCTTTATTCAATTCAAATATTATCTCCCTCAAAATATAATTTATTATATAAACAGTATAGTTTTAATAATATTAAAGCTTTATTAGCTTTATTACATAATAAAGCGATTTTAGAACTTTTAACAAAAAACAAAGAAAAAGCTATTGTTATTTTAGATCAATTTGTTAGTTCTAAAAATTATTTTCATTATTTAAGAAATGAAAAAGAAGTATATAAAGAAATTATATTCGAAACTAAAGCCGAATCTAAATATTTAAGTGTAGCTTTAGCTTCTATTTTAGCCAGAAGATATTTCTTAAAAGAAATGTTAAATTTAAGTAATGAAATAGGAATTAATTTATTATTAGGAGCAGGTGTTAAAGCAGATGAACAAATAAATCAAATTTATAAAAAAAATAAAAATTTGATTTATTTTCAAAAAATAGCTAAGTGTAATTTCAGAAATATTAAAAAATATTTTGAAGTTTAAAATTATTTTTTTATTAATATTTGTATTGTTATTTTCGGAATTATATTTTAATAAAAAATATGTTAAATTAAATTTTTTTATTTAAGTTATTAAATAAAAGAATGGGAGAAAGTTTTTTTATATGTCTACTATTTTTACGAAAATTATTAAAAAAGAAATTCCTGGTTATGTTATTTATGAAGATGAATTAGTTATTGCTTTTTTAGATATTATACAAGCTACTAAAGGTCATACTTTAGTTGTTACAAAAGAAGAATATAAAAATATCGAAGATGTACCTCCGAACGTTTTTCAACATCTATTTGGTATAGTTCAAAAAATAAGTAAAATTTTAATTAAAACTTTTAATTGTAAAGGCATTAATTTAATAAATAATAATGGTGTTACAGCAGGACAACAAATATTTCATTATCATGTCCATTTATTGCCTCGTTTTTCCTATAGAGAAATTAAAATTATTTCTAATGATAACAGTGATAAATTGACGAATCATAATTATCAAGAACTTTTAAAACAAATTTTAAGTAATTTAGATAAAAAATAAATAATTTAATAAATTATTATTATTAATATAACGAAGAAAGTGAAAAAATAATATGAAATGGCCTACAAGAAAAAGTCGAAAACAAATAGTATCAGAAGAAATTTTAAATGCTGTATCTCATGGTTTAATGGCTATTTTTAGTATTATTATTTTTTTTATGTTTTATAATAAAAAAAACAAATTTGAATGGCCTTTGTTTTGTTTTACATTAACCATGTTTATACTTTATTTAATTAGTTTTTTATATCATTCTTTATCTTTTACAAAAGCTAAAATACATTTTCAAAGATTGGATCATATTTGTATTTATTTATTGATTTGGGGTAGTTTTTTACCTTTTTTATTTTTAAAAATAAGTTCTTATGAATTAGAAATATTTTTTTTCATTTTACAATCTTTTTTAGTATTAATAGGTATTTTGTTTAAAATATTTAAAATGAATAAAGGTAATAAAGTTCATTTAATTTTTTTTTTATTATTGGGTTGGAATGGCATTTTTATTATACCTAAATTGGCGAGTGATTTTCAGGAAGATTATAAAATATTGTTGTTTTTGTTATTGGGAGGTATTTTTTATAGTATTGGCGTTTTATTTTATAAAAATTTATATAAAAAATATTATCATTTTATTTGGCATGCATTTGTTATTTTAGGAAATTTATGTCATGTTTGTTCTGTTTGGTTTTATTATTGTGTAATTAATAAATAATTAATTATTTTATTTTTTGAAAAAATAATATATAATATGATTGATTATGGATAATGGAATGAAATTAATTTTAGCAATAATGTCAAATGAAGACGCCAATAAGGTACAAGAAAATTTAAATAAAGAAAATTTTTTTAGCACTAGATTAACTACTAAAGGAGGTTTTTTAAAAGCCAGTAATACTACTTTTATTATAGGTTTAAAAAAAGAAAAAGTAGAACAAGTTTTAGATATTTTAAGAAAACATTCTAAAACTAAAACACAATTAATCCCTAATAACATTTTAAATGAGATGAGCATTTATGCACCTTTATCTTCTGAACTTACTGTCGGAGGAGCTACTGTTTTTATTTTGGATATAGAAAAGTTTTTGAAAATATAAAATTATAAAAAATGAAAATTAACATTATATTTAAATTAAGTTTTAATTTGAAAGGAAAATAAATTTATTTTATGACTTTAAATAAAGAACAAAAAAAACAAATCGTTAAGGAGGCCATTAATTTTGAAATTAATACAGGCCATCCCCAAGCACAAATTAATAAATTATCTCAAAAAGTAGATCGATTAAATGAACATTTAAAACAACATAAATTAGATTTTCATTCTAAACGTGGTTTTTTAATGAAAAAGAAAAAAATAAGTAAATTAACTAAATATTTAAATTCTAAAACTAAATAAAAAAAACTATCTTTATTGAAGATAGTTTTTTTTATTTTTAATTATTATTTTACTTTTATTTTTTTTGGAGCGAATGAGGGGAATCGAACCCCCGTCTCATGCTTGGCAAGCATGAGTAATAGCCACTATACTACATTCGCAATTTTAAAATTGATTTAAAATAAACACTTAACTATTATAACATAAAAAAAATATATATCATAAATTATTGGTGCCTTTAACAAGAATTGAACTTGTATTTTGTCATTACCATTGACATGTTTTTCCATTAAACTATAAAGGCTTTTTTTATATTTTTTTTATGAATTTATTTTATCATATTTTAAATTATTTGTCGGATATATTATAAAAAAATGTTTATTTGCCTAATATTTAGTATATAATATAAGTGGTTTTTAATCTAATATATAAAAAAGGAGTTTTAAAATTAACTAATGGACAAAAGAAAAAAGATTCAATTTAAAGGTGTTGTTAAATGGTTCGATAAAACTAAAGGTTATGGTTTTCTTAAATCAGTACAACCTCTACGTGAAGTTTCATATGATGAAATTACTGAACAATTTTCGTTAAATGAGTCAGAAATAGATCAATTAATTGATAAAAGAGATAGAATGGAAGATGATTTATTTTGCCACTCTAATTATATTATAGAAGGAAATAACAAAGAAACGTCTAGTCATTATCAAGATAATAAATATAAAAAATTAGAAGAAAATGATGAAGTAACGTTTTTTATTAAATTAGTTAAAGATAGAGAACAAGCTTGTTATATTGTTTTAGTTTAATTTTTTATAAAAAATTAATATTTTATAAAAAAAGATTCAAAAAAAGATTTATTGGATCTTTTTTTAATTAAAAAAAGGATTTTATTTTTTTGAATTAAAAAAAGAAACAAAATTGACTTTTAATATTATTAAAAAGAATAATATTAATATATAAAATTACCAGGAAAATTATATGAAAAAATTTAGTAGTGAATCAGTTACCAAAGGCCATCCTGATAAAATAGCAGATCAGATTTCTGATGCTTTATTAGATGTTTTTTTAAAAGGTGATCCCGAATCTAAAGTAGCTATCGAAACTGTAGTTACAAAACAAAAAGTTATTATTCTAGGCGAAATTAAAACTTCTTTTAGATTAAGTTCTGAACAAATAGAAAAAATTGTTAAAAATATTGTAAAAGATATCGGATATGATCGAGAAAAAGATAATTTTTGTTATCAGAATTTATCTATTTTAAATTTTCTTCATGAACAATCTAGAGAATTATCAAATATTATTGATAAAGGCGCAGGCGATCAAGGATTGATGTTTGGTTATGCTTCTAATGAAACGAGTTTGTTTTTACCTTTAAATTTTTTTTTAGCTAGAAGTTTATCTTTAAAGTTGACCGAAGTTAGAGAAAACAAAATTCTTCCTTTTTTGAGACCGGACGGAAAAACTCAAGTTACTTTAGTTTATGATGAAAAAAATAAACCTCTTTATATAGATTCTATTGTTATTTCAACTCAACATGAAGAAAATATTACTCAAAATTTTTTACAACAAAATATTTTACGACATGTTATTAATCCGATAATTAATCCTAAACTTATCACTGATAAGACCAATTTTTATATTAACCCTTCAGGAAGTTTTGTTATCGGAGGGCCTTTCGCTGATACAGGTTTGACAGGTCGTAAAATTATCCAAGATGCTTATGGTGGAGAAATTCGTCATGGAGGCGGTTGTTTTAGCGGTAAAGATGCTTCTAAAGTAGATAGAAGCGGAGCTTATATGGCTAGATATTTAGCTAAAAATATTGTTGCTGCTGGTTTATGTGATAAATGCGAAATACAAATTTCTTATGTTATAGCTTTTGATAAACCTGTAAGTTTTTTTATAAATACTTTCGGGACTAATAAGGTATCGGAATTTTTGATTCTTAAAATGATTGAAGAAAATTTTGATTTAACTCCAAAAGGTATTATTAAAATATTAAATTTAAAGAAACCCTTGTTTCGAATAACATCTTGCGAAGGACATTTTGGGCGAAATGATAATTTATTTCCTTGGGAAAGAATAGATCAAATCAATCTTTTTTCTCAATTATTAAAAAAACAATAATTTTTATTTTTTATTAAATAGAAATAATTTATTATAATTAGGTTATCATATAGTACAAAAGGAATTTATTTTAATATGAAAAAATTTAAACTGGTAAAAGAAATAACTCCGCGTGATTTAGATTTTGGTAGATGGTATAAAGAAATTTGTTTAAAATCAGAATTATTGGATTATTCAGATATTAAAGGTTTTTTTATTTATTTGCCTTATGGATATGCTATATGGGAATTGATTCAACAATTTATAGATAAAAAATTAAAAATACTTAATCATCAAAATGTTTATTTTCCTTTATTATTTACTGAAAATTTATTTCAAAAGGAACAAGAACATATTGAAGGTTTTGCTCCTGAAGCTTTGAAAATTAAAGAATTTAACGAAGAGGAATTATTAGAAAAATTAATAGTTAGACCGACTTCGGAAGTTTTATTTTCACAATATTATTCTAAAAAAATATTTTCTTATCGTGATTTACCTAAATTATTCAATCAATGGTGTAATGTTATACGTTGGGAAAAAAATAATAAACCTTTTTTAAGAAGTAGGGAATTTTTATGGCAAGAAGGACACACAGTTCATGCTTCAAAAGAAGAAGCTATAAAAGAAACTAATGTAATATTAAATTTATATAAAAAATTAGGCAAAGATCTTTTAGCTATTCCTTTTATTTCGGGTAAAAAAACAGAATTCGAAAAATTTAAAGGCGCTGAATTGACTTATTCTATAGAAGCTTTGATGCATGATAAGCAAGCTCTTCAAGCAGGAACTTCTCATTATTTAGGTACTAAATTTTCTAAAACTTTTCAAATTAAATTTCAAGATTCTAATTTACAAACTAAATTTGCAGAACAAACTTCTTGGAGTATTTCTACAAGATTAATAGGAGCTTTGATTATGATTCATGGAGATGATGAAGGATTAGTTTTACCTCCTTTTATCGCTCCTATTCAAATAGTTATTATTCCTATTAAAACTTCTGACTTAAAAGTTTTAGAAAAAACTAATGAGTTATATAAAAAATTACATAAAAAATATAGGGTTGTTTTGGATAACCAAAATAAAAATATTGGTTGGAAATTTAGTCATTATGAATTAAAAGGTGTTCCTTTAAGAATAGAATTAGGAACAAGAGATTTACAAGAAAATAATATTACGATTTTTACAAGATATAATTTTCAAAAAAAAGTTATTAAAGAAAAAGATTTATTAAAAGAAATTCCTGTTTTGTTAAAAACAATTCATAAAAACATGTTTCAAAAAGCTTTAGATTTTTTAAATCAAAATATATTAGAAGTAAAAACTTATGAAGATTTCAAAAAAAATCTTAAAAATACGGGTTATATTAAAATGAGTGTTCATGAGAATGAAGCGGAAAAAATTATAAAAGAAGAAACAGGAGCAACAGCCAGAGTTATTATTTCACAAAAATTAATTACTAAAATATGTCCTGTTACTAAGAAAAAAGCTAATCAAACAATTTTATTCGCCAGAGCTTATTAAAATATATACTTTTAGAAATAATAAGAAGTTCATTATATATTTTTTTCGAATTAAAAAGCTTTCGGAAAATTTAAATTTGAATTATTTATTTCAATTCTTTATTCAAATAAAGTTATTTAAATTTTTTATTTTTATATATAAAGAAGATATAAAGATAGATTTAAAAAAAGTAATTTTTTTCGAATATATAAAAAAATAATAAATATTAAATTTATTTTTCTTTTTTATTTTAATGCGAAAATATTTTTAATTTATTTAGCATAAAAAAGAAATATTTTATGAAAAATAATATTTTTAAATATCAATAATAATAAAGAGTAAAATATGAATTTTAAAGTAGCTATTATAGGTAGACCTAATGTAGGAAAATCTAGTTTGTTTAATCGGATTTTAAATAAGAGGTTAGCGATAGTTTATGAAAAAGCAGGAACTACTAAAGATCGTATTTATGCTGAAGCTACATGGTTAAATCAAAAATTTTTTATTATCGATACTGGCGGTATTGTTTTTGAGAATACTCCTCTAATTCAACAAATTAAATATCAAACTGAATTAGCTATTTCGGAGTGTGATTTAATTATTTGGGTGACCGATGGACAAAATGGATTATCACAAGAAGAATTTGAGATAACTAAATTATTATATAAAAACAATAAAAATGTTATTTTAGCGGTTAACAAAATAGATAATGTTATGTTACATGACAATGTTTATGATTTTTATTCTTTAGGATTTAGCGATATTATTGGAATTAGTGCTCAACATGGTATTGGCATCGGTAAATTATTAGATAAAATTATTTCTTATTTGCCACGAAATAAAAAAACAATAAGTAATTATTCAACTGAAGATTTAAAATTTTGTTTAGTAGGACGTATTAATGTTGGCAAATCAACTTTAACTAATGCTATATTGTCACAAGAAAGAATGATTGTTTCTGAGATACCCGGCACAACAACAGATGCTGTTGATACTATTTTTGAAAAAAATAACCAAAGATATCATATAATAGACACTGCTGGTTTTCGTAAAAATAAAAATTTATACGAAAAACAAAATAAATATAGTTTTTTAAGAGCTTTAGATGCTGTTGAAAGAAGCGATATCGTTTTTTTTGTGTTGGATATCAATCAACCTATCACTGAACAAGATAGAAGTATTGCGGCTCTTATTTTTAATTATTCAAAACCTTGTATTATTGTTTGTAATAAATGGGATTTATTAAAAGTTTCTGATAAAGATATGAAAAAATTTGAAGTTCTTATGCGAACAGAATTTAAATTTTTGGTTTACGCTCCTATAGTTTTTTTATCTGCTAAGAATAAAAAAAGAATTCATACTTTGTTTACAACCTTAGATAAAGTTTTTTCAAATTATAAACAAAGATTTTCTTCTCATTTATTAAATGATATTTTAAATGAAGCTGTTCAACTTAATCCTCCTTCTTTTTTTAATCAAGGTAAAGCTAAATTTTATTATTTAAAACAAGTAGCTACTAGAAGTCCTGAATTTATTTGTTTAGTTAATGATCCTAAGTTTATTCATTTTTCCTATGAAAGATTTTTGAAAAATCAATTAAGAACAAATTTAGAATTAATTGGTATTCCTTTAAAAATAATTTTTAAAAAGAAAGAAGTTTTTATTTAATGAAAAAAATTACTATTATTGGGGGTGGCGCTTGGGGTTCTACTGTAGCACAAGTGTTAGCTGATAATAAAAATGAAATATTGATTTATGATATGAATAAAGAATATATCAATAAAATAAATCAACATAAACATCCTTGTTTTGATGTTGTGTTATCAGATAAAATTCAAGCTACTGATGACTTAAAAAAAGCACTTGATTTTTCAGATTTTATTTTTTTATCTGTACCAGCCCAAAGTATGAGAAATTTATTTCAAAAAATTAATAAAAATTTAACTTTGGGAAAAAATTTTATTAATTTATCTAAAGGAATAGAATTTAAAAGTAATAAAATTATTTCCCAAATTATTCAAGAAGAAATACCAGCAAATAAAATTAAAAATTATGCTTTTTTAGCTGGTCCATCTCATGCAGAAGAAGTAGTTTTGAGAAAAATCACTTTTTTAAATGCTGTTTCTTTGAATCAAAAGTTTGCTTTAACAATCAGTCAAATGTGTTCTAACGCAACTTATTTAAAGGTATCTACTTTTAGCGATGTAGCAGGTTGCGAAATTTGTTCTTCTGTTAAAAATGCTTTAGCTTTTGTTAGTGGTATTTTAGATAATTCTCGTTTTTTAACTAATGCTCGTTCAGCATTTATTACTTTTAGTCTTGTTGAAATGAAAAAAATTTTAATTTTATTTTTAAATTCGAACTCTACTGAAACTTTTTTAAGTTTAGTTGGAGTAGGTGATTTAATAGTTACTGTTTTTAATAAAAATTCTCGTAATTATAAAGCTGGTAAACAAATTCAAATGGGTCAAAGTTTAGAACAAATTTACAATAAAAAAACTCAAGTTATCGAAGGATTTTATAATTTAAAGGTTTTTTATCATTTAGCTATCAAAAATAAGGTTAATTTACCTATTATTGAAAGTGCTTATAAAGTAGTCTTTGAAAACGCATCTATTGATGATATTTTATTCAATATTTTTAATAAATATTAAAGAAAATAATTAAAATTATTTTGTATTTTGTTAATTTATGTTTATAATATTATTTTTTATGTTAAAATTTTACTAGGTTTAATTTAAAAAATAATGAAAAATAGGAGAATTAAAAATAATGAATAAATCAAAGTTAATTAGTGAAATATCTAGTAAATTAGGCATGAAAACAGATCAAGTAGATAAATTTTTATCTTGTTTAAGCGAAGTTACAGCTGAAAATTTAAAATTGGAAAAAAAATCTAACCCAGAAGCAAAAGTAATTAAAGTAATTATTGGTGATTTAGGAGCAGTTCACTTAAGACATAGAAAAGAAAAAATTTGTAAAGTTCCTAAAAGTGAAAAAGTTTTAACTATTCCGGCTCAAGATGTACCAGTATTTAAAATAAGCAAAAAATTTAAAGATTCATTTAAATCTTGGAAAGATATAAATATAGAATAGAATATTCTTTACAAAAAAATATATTTTTAAAAAATTAAAAATATTTTTTTTATGTTATTTGTATAATCATAAAAATAAAGAAGGAATTTATTATTGTGGCTTGGCATAATGACACTTATATTATTGGTGAAAAAGTTAAAGTGTTAAATGAAACAGAAATAGGAGTTGTTACTCGTATTGATTTCCGAAAAGGTTTTATTTGTGTATTATTCGAAAGGACGAGAGAAGTCATTTATGATTATCCTTTATCTCTAGAAAACGGTACTATTACATCTTTAGTAAAAAAAAAATAATATTTTTGTGAAATAAATTATTATATTAAATTTAGTATTATTATTTTTATTACGAGTTATAATAGATATAATAATAAAAAAGGTTTGAAAAAAATGAGTACTTTAGTAAAATTAATTTGTACAGAATGTGGTAGAGAAAATTATCATACTTATAAAAATAAGAAGAATCATTCAGGTCGTTTAGAATTTAAAAAATACTGTCCTTTTTTACGTAAACATACCGTGCATAAGGAAAAAAAATAAAAAAATTACGGAGTTTAATCAAAATGTTATCTTTTTATTCTAAAAAACGTTCTTTATTGCTTTCTCGAATGAACAAAGGTAGTATCGCTTTATTATTTTCTAATCCTAGTAATTTTTCTATTGATTTAAAATTTCCATTGAATAAAAATTTTTATTATTTAACAGGAATAGAAGACAATAATGTTGTTTTATTGCTTGTTAAAGGTCAATATGGCTATGAAGAGTCTTTTTTATTTTTAAAATCTAATGATGTTTTAAAAAATAAATGGGATGGTGAAAGCTTAACTTTTAAAATAGCATCGGAATTAAGCTCCATTCCTTTATTAAATTGTTTAGATATTAATAATTTAGATTCTTTTTTAGTTAGATTATTAAACACCTCAAGAATTTCTAAATATGGATTTATTGAAAATTTTTATTTGGATTTATCTAAGGAGAGTTTAAATGAATTTTCTAATTTATCTTTAATTAAAGCTAATTGGCTTTCGAAAAATTATCCTTATATAAAAATTTATGATCTTTGTAGTTTTTTAATAGATATGAGAATTATCAAGGATGAAAGAGAAATTTATTTAATTCAAAAAGCGATTGAAGTTCAAACTGAAGCTTTAAAAGAAATGACTCAAATTATAAAACCTGGTATATATGAATATCAATTATCAGCATATTATAATTATTTTTTAGCACAAAGAAATCTTAGCTCTTCTTTTAATAATGTTATAGCTTCTGGTAAAAACGCTACTATTTTACATTATAGTAAACAACAAGATAAAATTAAAGAAAATGATTTAATTTTATTGGATTTAGGCGTCAATTATAATAATTATGCCTCTGATATTTCTATATGTTTGCCTGTTAGCGGAAAATTTACTTCGCAACAAAAAATTATTTATAATATAGTTTTAGAAACAAATAGAAAAATTATTGAATGGATTAAACCGGGATATACTTTTGCAGATATGAATGCATATGGCAAAGATATTTTAATAAAACTCCTGCAAGAGCATAATTTATTAAAAGAAAATGAAAAAATAGAAAAGTATTGTTATCATGGTTTAGGTCATTATTTGGGTTTAGATGTTCATGATGTCGGAAATATGAATGAACCTATACCACATAATAGTGTTATTACTATAGAACCTGGTTTATATTTTGAAGAATTTAATTTAGGTATTAGGATTGAAGATGATATTTTAATTAGAGATGATGGTAATATAAATTTAACCGAACATATTCCTAGAACAATAGAAGACATTGAATTTTTAATGATAAAAAAGTAAAATATTTTTTTATTATTAGGGCCCTGTAGCCAAGTGGTAAGGCATGGCTCTGCAAAAGCTTGATCGGCGGTTCAAATCCGTCCAGGGCCTCCAAAGGTTTATTTTTTATTATCTTTAATAAATAAAAAATATTTGAAAAAAAATATTAATCACTTATTTTTTTTCAAATATTTTTTTTAAATTTTTTTGATAAAAAATTTTAGATTATAAATGACAAGCCTGAATTATTTTAAGAGATTTTAAGAAAATATTTTATTTTTTTTTAACAAAATTAAATTTATTTTCTTGTTTTTTTATTAAATTTTTAATATTATTTAGATGTTTTATAAAAATAATAATAGTAATAATTAAAATTAATGAAAGTCTTTTTTTATCTACTAAAACAACATCTTCTTTGTTTGGTGAGTAAAAAATATATCGAACCCATAATAAAATATTAACTAATAAAGTAGATATAATTGAGGCAACAGAAGCATAACCCCAAATTCTTATAATAATAATAAAGGATAAAATACCTGATAATCCAATATAAAGGTTTATAATCGTAATAAAACCTACTGAAGTCGCTATTGCCTTTCCGCCTTTAAATTTATTAAAAATAGAAAACATATGCCCCACAATAACAGCAGTCCCATAATAAAATAAATATTCATTGTTGTTTTTCATAAAAAATAACCAAAAACCTTTAAAAAAATCTAAAACAAATACAATTAAACCGTATTTGAAACCTAAAATTCTAGTTGCATTTGAAGAACCTATATTTTTAGAACCTAATAAACGTAAATCTTTATTTTTAAATGTTTTGCTAATTATTAAACCTACAGGTATAGAACCAATTAAATAACATAAAATTATTATTAAAATATGTTGTGCAATTTCCATTTTTTATTTCCGCCCTTTTAAAAAAAATTTCAAAACATAAATGATAATAGTTGAAATTAGAAAAATTTAATAAACTATAAATATATTTTTATAAAAATATATTTTTCTATTTTATATTTTCAAAAAAATTTATATAAAAATTAGTCAATCTATTTTAAGAAATTTATTTTAATTTTTGAAAGTTAAATTTAATTTAGATGTAATATTTTTTATTTTAAAATATTATTTTATTATTTATTAATTGATAATATAGCAAAATAATATTTATTTTAAAGTTATTAATTAAATAATTAAGTTAACTAATTGTATTAATTTAAATTATTATTTTTTTATTAAACATATTATTATAATATAAAAGTAATTGTAATTAGTAAACAAATAAATTTTTTGGATGGAATGTTTTTTTATTTTATTTATTTATATTTATAATTCTCTTTTTTTATTAGAGGTCTAAAATTTGTTTGATTTTAATAAAGTAATATTAAATATAATTATTTTTTCAAAATATTTTTTTGTGTTTTTATATAGAAAGGATAATGTTGTTGTAAATGAAAAAGATAAAAAATTTTCGTTCTTTTTTTCCTATTTTTACAAAACATCCTGAATTGATATATTTTGATACAGCAGCCACTTCTTTAAAACCTTATAAAATGATTGAAGCTTTAATAGATTTTTATCATAATAATGGTTTAAGTATTAGAAGTTCTAATCCTTTGAATTTAGAAAATGATAAAATTTTAGAAAGAACAAGGCAAAAAACCGCATTTTTTTTAAAAGCACAACCAGAAGAAATTATTTTTACTAAAGGAGCCACAGATAGTTTAAATATTATTGCTCAAAGTTTATCTTCTTTTATTTTGCCGCAAGACGAAATTATTGTTTCTTCTTTGGAACATAATTCTTCTTTTTTGCCTTGGATGGAAATCGCTGATCAAAAAAAAGCAAAATTAGTTTTCATTCCTTTAGATTCACAATATCAAATTCAAATTGATAATTTTAAAAAAGTTTTATCACATAGAACCAAAATTATAGTTTTGACTCATGTATCAAATGTTTTAGGCCATATAACTCCTATTCGAGAAATTACTGCTTTAGCTCGTAAAACAAAAGCTTTAGTTATTTTAGATGCTTCACAATCTGCAGCACATATACCTTTAAATGTTGGAAGTTTAGATATTGATTTTATGACTTTTTCAGCACATAAAGTATATGGTCCTTTTGGTTTAGGTATATTGTTTGGTAAAAATAAGTTTTTAAAAAAATTAAAACCACCTTTTGTAGGGAGCGGCAGTATTCAAGAAATTGATATTCAAAAAAATAATTTTCTTTTTCTTGATTCACCTTATAAATGGTTAGCTGGTACACCTAGCATTGCCAATATTATTGCTTGGGAAAAATCTTTAGAATTCGTTGAAGAACTGGGTTTAACTCAAATTTTTGAATATGAAAAAAAAATAGCTCAATATTTGTTTAATAAATTGAGTCAAATGCCTAAAATTAAAATTTTTACTTCACAAATAACTAATATTATTAATTTTAATTTTGTTAATTTGCATTCCCATGATATTGAGCATTTTTTAATTCAAGATAATATTTATGTAAGAACAGGACAATTTTGTTCCCAATTAACTTTAGAACAAATGAGAGAAATCAGTACAATAAGAGCTTCAGTTGGTATTCATAATAATAAAAATGATGTCGATTTATTAATTAATAGTTTATACAAAGCTTACAATTTTTTTTATTAAAAAAGTTTTTTCAAGATGATAAATAGAATCTTAGATAATTTTTTTATTTTGATAAATAAATTTTTATTAATTTTTGGAAAGCGATAATAAAAATTTATTGTTGAAATATATTTTGACAATAATTATTTATTGAAATAAAAAATACGTAAAAAACGTTATTTTTGTAACATTATTCTTTTTTTATGTTATAATATTTTATAAAATGTTTTACAAATTGATTTTTGTATTTATTTAATTAAATCAAATTTTTATTTTATTATTAATAACATCAATAAATAGCAAAGGGTTTTGGATTTATAAATGGCTAAGGATAAAAAATATAATGCTGATAGTATTCAAATTTTAGAAGGATTAGAAGCTGTTAGAACAAGACCTGGTATGTATATCGGATCTACTTCTGAAAAAGGCTTATATCATTTAGTTTGGGAAATTTTAGATAATTCTATTGATGAGTCATTAGCAGGATTCGCTGACGAAATTACTTTAGAACTTTTAGATAATAATGTTATTCGTATTTCTGATAATGGAAGAGGAATACCTATTGATATTCATCCAAAAACTAATAAACCGGCTGTAGAAACTATTTTGACTACTTTACATGCGGGCGGTAAATTTGATAATTCTTCTTATCAAATTTCTGGAGGTTTACATGGAGTTGGAGCTTCTGTTGTAAACGCTTTATCTTCTTGGTTTTCTGTTGAAATTCATTTAAATAAAGAAATATATTATCAAAAATATGAAAAGGGTATTCCGACGACTCCTTTACTTAAAAAAGGGTTTACAAAAAGAAAAGGTACAATAATTACTTTCACTCCTGATCCGACTATTTTTGAAAATATGGAAAATTTTAATTATAAATTGGATGTTTTGAAAGAAAGGATTCAACAAATAGCTTTTCTTAATAAAAATATTAAATTAAATATTATTGATAATCAAAAAACTCCTCCTCAAAGTTTTAGTTTTTGTTATAAAGAAGGAGTTAAAGAATATATTTCATATTTAAACCAAAACAAAAAAACTTTAAATCAAATTTTTTATAAAGAATATTCTTTTGATAATATTTTTTATGAAATCGCTTTCCAATATTCTGAAAATTATAGCCCAAATGTTTATTCTTTTGTAAATAATATTCCTACTAAAGAAGGCGGTACACACGAAGAAGGTTTTAAAATAGCTTTAAATAGAATTTTAAATAAATATGCTAAAGATAAAAAGATTTTAAAAAAAGAAATTAGTTTAATTAGCGAAGACACTTTAGAAGGTATTACAACTATTATTTCATTAAAATGTTCTAATCCTTTATTTGAAGGTCAAACTAAAAATAAATTAGGCAATCATGAAGTAAGACAGTTTATATCTAAATCTTTTGGCGAATCTTTAGATACTTATTTGTTAGAAAACCCGCAAGAAGCTAAAAAAATCATTGAAAAATGTTTATTATCTATGAAAGCTAGAGTAGCTGCTAAAAAAGTACGCGAAATAACTAGAAAGAAAATGTCTTTAGAATTGTTAAATTTTGATTCTAAATTAACTGATTGTTATAATAAAGATCCTAATTCATCAGAATTATATATTGTAGAAGGTGATTCAGCAGGTGGATCCGCTAAACAAGGAAGAGATTCTCACTTTCAAGCTATTTTACCTTTAAGAGGGAAAATTCTAAATGTAGAAAAATCAAATGTAGAAAAAGTTTTAGGTAATAATGAAATTGTTTCTTTAATACAAGCTATAGGAACAGGTATAGATAAAGAATTTAATTTACAAAAAGCTCGTTATAATCGTATTATTATAATGACGGATGCCGATGTGGATGGAGCTCATATTAGAACTTTAATCCTTACTTTCTTTTTTAGAAACTTAAGACCTTTAATTGAAGAAGGTTATATTTATTTTGCTCAACCACCTTTATATAAAACAGAATGTAATAAAAAAATTAAATATTTTTATAATGAAAAAGATTTTAAAGATTATAAAAATGAAATGGAAAGCAAAAATAAAAAAATTCATTCACAAAGATATAAAGGTTTAGGAGAAATGAATCCAGAACAACTTTGGAATACTACTATGGATCCAAAACAAAGAATTTTATTAAGAGTATCTTTACAAGATAGTTTAGAAGCTGATAAAGTTTTTGATAAATTAATGGGAAAAGTAGTTTCTCAAAGAAAAGCATTTATCGAACAAAATGCTACTAAAGCAGATATAGATGTTTAATTTTATTAATATTTTTCCGAAGTATTAAAAAAAAGGCGATAAAATTATGTTAAATAAATTGAAAAAAAATAATTCTTTTGATGAATCTAATTCGATGGATGATCCTAATAATATAGGGGAAGTTCAAGAAGTTAATATTAACGACGAAATGGAAAAATCTTTTTTAGATTACGCGATGAGTGTTATTATTTCTAGAGCTTTACCAGAAATTCAGGATGGTCTAAAACCAGTTCAAAGAAGAATTTTATATAGTATGAAAGAATTAGGTGTTGTCGCTCAATCTAGTTACAAAAAAGCCGCTAGGGTTGTCGGTGATGTTATGGGTAAATATCATCCTCACGGAGATAGTAGTATTTATGAGGCGATGGTAAGAATGGCTCAAAATTTTAATTATCGTTATCCTTTAGTTGATGGACATGGTAATTTTGGTTCTATTGATGGCGATTCTGCTGCAGCAATGCGTTATACAGAAGTACGTATGTCTAAAATAGCTATGGAATTAATAAAAGAAATAGATCAAGAAACTATTGATTTTGTTGATAATTATGATAATAGCGAAAAAGAACCAGTTATTTTACCAACAAGTTTTCCTAATCTTTTAGTCAATGGAGCTACAGGAATCGCTGTTGGAATGGCCACTAATATTCCTTCTCATAATTTAGGTGAAGTAGTGGATGCTTTAGTTGCTTATATCAATGACAAAACTATTTCTATTGTTGATATAATGAAATATATTAAAGGTCCAGATTTTCCTACAGGAGGCGAAATTTTAGAAGCTGACAATTTAAAAGAAGCTTATGAAACAGGTAAAGGGAAAATAATTATTCGTTCTAAAACAGAAATTGTAATGTCCGAAAAAAACAAAAGTTCAATTATTATTACTGAAATTCCTTATCAAATTAAAAAAAGTAATTTAATTAAAAATATTGTCTTTTTGTATAGAAATAAACTTTTAGATGGTATTACAGATTTAAGAGATGAATCTTCAAATCGTAAAGGTATTAGAATTGTTATTGATTTAAAAAAAGATGTTAATCCTGAAGTATTTTTAAATAATTTATATAAACGTTCTCAATTACAAGTATCTTTTCATTTTAATATGATTGTTTTAATTAATAAAAAACCTCAACTTGTTAATTTAAAACAAATTTTAGAAGCTTTTTTTAATTTTAGAATAGATATAATTAATCGTCAAAAAAAATTTGAATTAAAAAATGCTTTAAATAAAAAACATTTAATTCAATCTGCAGTAATTGTTTTAAATGATATTGATGCTGCCATTGAATTAATTAAAAGTTCTAAAGATGTAAAAGATGCACGCGAAAAATTAATGTTAAAATATAATTTTGATCAAATTCAAAGTAAATACATTTTAGAAATGAGTTTACAAAAAATAACTAACTTAGAAATAGAAAAAATTAGAATAGAAGAACAAAATTTAATTCAAAAAATTGAAGAATGTGAAAAAATTATTAATTCTCAATCTGAAAAAGAAAAAATTTTAAAAAAAGAATTACTTCAATTGAAAAAAACTTTTAAAGATGAAAGAAAAAGTTGCATTAGAAAAGATGTTGATGTCCATATAACTGACGAAGATTTAATAAAACCAGAACGTATTTTGATTACTATCACTAATAAAGGTTATATTAAACGTTTAGGCTTAGATACTTATAAAAAACAAAACAAAGGTGGCATAGGTGTTAGCGGTATCACTATGAATGAGAATGATTTTGTTAAACATTTTGTTACTACTTCTACTCATGACTATCAATTGTTTTTCACTAATAAAGGTAAAGTATATCGTATGAAAGGTTATGAAATACCTGATTATTCAAGACAAGCTAAAGGTATACCATTAATTAATTTAATTCCTTTAAGTGAAGGAGAATTTTTAACTTCTGTAACAAGTATTAATCCTGATCCAAATAAAAATAATAATTATTTAGTTTTAGTAACTAAAAAAGGTTTAATAAAACGAAATAATATTAAAGATTATCAAAATATTCAAAATAAAGGAAAAAAAGCTTTTACCTTTAAAGAAGAAGATGATGAAGTTTTAACAGTTTTAAATAGTTTAGGTAATCAAGATATTATTATGGCTAGCTCTAATGGAAAAGCAATTCGTTTTAATGAACAATCTATTAAAATAACTAGTAGACAAGGTAGCGGCGTTATCGGGATGAGACTAGATGATGATGAAAATGTTATAAGCGCTACTGTTATTGATTCGGATAAACAAGATATTTTGGTTTTAACTGAATTAGGATATGGTAAAAAAAATAAAATTAACAAATATAAAATCCAAAAAAAAGGTGGTAAGGGAATTAAAACCTTAAAAATCACTTCTAGAAATGGACAAATCATTGCTTTAAAAACTATTTTACATGGTGATGAACTAATTTTAATTTCTAATCGCGGCAAAGTGATTAGGTTATCAAATAATAGTGAAATACCAATTCTTAAGTCTAAAGTTACTCAAGGAAAGAAATTAGTAAAATTAAAAAAAGATGATAGATTAGTTAATATTGTTGTTGTTAATAATAAAGATAAAGATAAAATAGAAGTACTTTAAATTAAATATTTTTTAATATAAATCATCTAAGGAGCAAAAATTATATAAATTAGATGATTTTTTATTTTATTTTGTTATTCTAAAAATAAATAATTTATATTTAAGGTTTGATAAAATATGTCAGAAAATAAAATAATAACTTATTCTACAATAACTTTGTCAGAGCTTCAAACTAAACATTTAGGTTTTAGTTTGTGTCAAACACTTCTTAATAAATATGTAAACCTTAATAAAAAAATTTATATTATTATAGAAGGCAGGATTGGTTCAGGTAAAACAATTTTGACTAAAGGGATTGCTCAAAAATTAGGTATTCGAGAAGACGAAGTCACAAGCCCTACTTTTCTTTTATTAAAAACTTATAAGAATAATATAAAAAATTTACATCATTTAGATTTGTATCGTATTTTAGATAATAAAAATGAAGAAAATGATCGTCTAATAGAAATAGAAGAATTATTAGAAAATACATATAAAGGGGATATTATAGTCATTGAAACGATTATAAATATAATGCATTTGTTGGATGAATGGGATTATTATATTCAAATTAAAGTTTTAGATAATAAAAACAGAAATATTATTATAAAACAAAATATTTAATTGCAATGTGTATTTTATATTAATTTTTTGAATTTAGAAAGTGTATTTATATGGTTTGTAAATGAACAAGTATATTATTTTAGATGTTTCTACTAATTGTCAGTTAGTTATTTTAAGCACAAAAGAAGAAATCATTAGTATAAATAAAAATTTATTTAAACAAAATTTTGTTTCTGAAATGATTCCGTTAATTTCTCGAATATTAAATAAAAATAATTTGAAATTAAAAGAATTAAAAGGTATTATTGTAGGGGTCGGTCCTGGTTCTTATATAGGTAGTAGATTGGCTGTTTTAACTTCTAAAATTTTATCTTTAGAATTAAATATACCTTTATATCAAATCAGTAGTTTATTACTTTTATCTAGTGGTTATAAACAAGATATAAAAACTCCTAAAATTTATGCTAATAAAAATTGTTTCTATAGTTTAAGTTTAAAAAATCAAAAAATTATTTTAATCGAAAATATTTATACAAAAGATTTTTTAAATGATTTTGAAAATCATATTTTATTAGAAGGGAACAATTTTAAAATATCTCCTTCTAATTTTTTTAATCATTTAAAGGAAGTGCAACAACCTTCTTTGTTTGTTCCTCGTTATTATATTCGTTCTTAAAATATAAACTTTTTATTTTATTTTTTAAAAAAAGACATAGGATATTTTTTTAATATGATAATCTTATCAATAGAAACTAGTTGTGATGAAACAAGTGTTTCAATTACTGAAAATGGAAAAAATATTTTATCTAATATTGTTTGGTCACAAATAAAGTATCATAAAGAATTTGGCGGAGTAGTGCCAGAATTAGCCTCTCGTAAACATGTAGAAACTATTACTTTGGTTTTGCATAAAGCTTTAAAAGAAGCTAAAATAACTCCTCAAGAAGTTGATTTAGTAGCAGTGACTCAAGGACCAGGTTTAATCGGTTCTTTGTTCGCTGGGATTAATGCAGCGAATACATTTGCTTATATTTATGACAAACCTTTAATGGGTGTTAATCATTTAATAGGCCATATTTATGCTGCTCAAATAGAATATGAATTAAAATTTCCTTCTTTAATTCTTTTGGTTTCGGGAGGCCATACTGAATTATTTTATTTAAAAAAACATTTTGAAATTGAAAAAATAGGCACTACTTTAGATGATGCAGTAGGCGAAGTGTATGATAAAATTGCCAGATGTTTAAATTTAGGATATCCTGGTGGACCTATCATTGAAAAATTATCGCATGAAGGAAAAGATAATTTAGCTTTTACTCGTCCTTATTTAAATAATAAAAATTTAAATTTTAGTTTTTCTGGTTTAAAAAGTCAAATTATAAATTTTATTCATAATACAAAGAATTTAAATGTTAATAATGTTTGTGCTTCTTTTCAAGGAAGTATAATAGATGTTTTAATACATAAAACAAAGAAAGCTTTAAAAATATACCCTTCTAAACAACTTGTAATTGTAGGCGGCGTCGCTTCAAACCAATTTTTAAAAAAACAATTTCAAAATGTTTTCCAAGACTTAGAATTAATAATTCCTTCCCCTAAATATTGTACTGATCAAGCTGCTATGATTGGGATTGCTGCTTATTATCAAAATATGTTTGGTTATCCAAAAAGTAAAAAAAAATATAATTTAACAGGAGATCCTAATTTATCTTTATTTTTTCAATAATTTATAAATGTAATTATGTATATTACTTAAATAAGTGAGGTTTTTATTTATTTTATGTTGCAAGAATCCAATTTTATTAAAAGCATTATTAAAGAAGATTTGGCGAAAGGAAAATATAAAACAATTATTACTCGTTTTCCTCCTGAACCAAATGGTCTTCTTCATTTAGGTCATGCTCGTTCTATAATTATTAATTTTGAATTAGCCAAATTTTTTAATGGTAAAAATTATTTAAGATATGATGATACTAATCCTACTGTAGAGAAAAAAAAATATTTAGATTTTATTTTAAAAGATGTGCAATGGTTAGGTTATACTCCTGATAAAATTTGTTTTACTTCTGATTATTTTGATATAATTTTTGAAAAAGCAATTATATTAATTAAAAAAAAATTAGCATTTGTAGATGATTCAAATGAAGAAGAATTAAAAAAACAAAGAGGCGATTTATTTCGACCGGGAAAAAATTCTTCTTATCGTGATCGTAGTGTAGAAGAAAATTTAGATTTATTTATCAAAATGAAAAAAGGATTTTTTAAAAAAGGCACAAAAGTGTTAAGAGCTAAAATTGATATGGCAAGCCCTAATATGAATTTAAGAGATCCTGTTTTATATAAAATTCTGGATGCTTATACTTTGAAACAAAAACATCATTTTATTTTCCCTTCATATGATTTTTCTCATCCTTTATCAGATTCTATTGAAAGCATTAGTCATTCTTTATGTTCTATAGAATTTGAAGATCATCGATGTTTATATAATTGGGTAATAAAAGAAACTGAAATGGAACATATTCCGACTCAAATAGAATTTGGTAGATTAAATATGGCTAGAACAGTTTTAAGTAAAAAAAGTTTAAAATTTTTAGTTAATTCTCGTTTAGTTAATGGTTGGGATGATCCTAGAATGCCTACTTTAATAGGGATGAAAAATAAAGGATATACTCCAGAATCTATAAAAAAATTTATTCTTGATATTGGATTATCAAAAAATAATTCTTATATGGATCAAAATATGTTAGATTCATGTTTAAGAGAAGATTTACAAAACAAATCTCCAAAAATAATGGCTGTTATAGATCCTTTAAAAGTAACTATTATTAATTATCCTGACGATAAAATAGAATCTCGAGAAATACCTTATCATAATAATTTGGATTTTTTAGGTTCACGTAAAGTATTTTTTTCTAAACATGTTTATATCGAAAAAAAAGATTTTGAAATCGAAAAATCTGATCCTAAATCTAAAAAATTTTTCTTAAATGGGGAAATAAGATTATTTTATTTTTATTTTATTAAAGCTATTGATGTTATTAAAAATAATAAAGACGAAATTATTGAAATTTTAGCAACTTATGATCCTAAAACTAAAAGCGGTAGTTCTTTTAATGAAAGAAAACCTAATGGTACTATTCATTTTGTAGAAAAGAATACATTAAAAAAAACTATTATAAATTTTTATCAACCACTTTTTATAAGTGAAAATCCTCAAGATTTAAAAGCAGAATTTAATTATTCATCTTGGATTAAAAAAGAATGTTTTATTGAAGGAGGTTTAGATAAAACACAAAATTATGCTAAATTTCAATTTATTAGAAGAGGTTATTTTTGTTTAACAAATATAACTGACCAAATAATGTATTTTAATGAAATTATTTCTTTAAAAAAAATTAAATAAATAGAGATAAAGATAAAATATGAAAAAAATAAAGGTTTTAATTAAAAATTCATATGAATTAGAATTACAAGAAAACGGTTCTAAAGGAGATATTATTGATCTTAAAGATTGTTTAGAATTAAATTTAACTTTATTACAAAAAAAAATAAAAGAAGAAGAAATTCAAGATATAGTTTCAAAGATAAAACAAGAATATGAACAGAAAGTTATTATGTCTAACAATGAAAAAGAATTTTTGTTATCTAAATCATTAATGGAATTAGAAAATAAAAAAAATAATGAAATTTATGAATTGAAAAATGAAATTACCAAATTAACATTAACTAGATCTAATTTTAATATTAAATTAATAGGTGAAAATTTAGAAATATGGTGTGATAACGAAATACAAAACCAAATATTAATTATGGATGATGTTTCTTGGTATAAAGATAATGAAATTATAAAAGGAACTAAAGGCGATTTTATTTATAAATTACATTTTGATGAAAATAAAAAAGAAAATGAAATTTTAACTTCAGCTCTTTTAGAAATTAAAACAGAAGTCAAAAATTTACAAAAAAGCCCAAAACAAAAAAACGAACATTTTTTTAAAAAAATAGATAAAGATCGTAATAATAGAAATTTAGAATTTGCTCTTTTGATAAGCGAATTAGAATATAATAAAGAAAATGATACACCTGTTAAAAAGGTGAGCGGATATAAAAATATGTTTATTGTTCGACCTCCTTATTTAGTTATTTTTTTGAATATTATTACTGCTTTAGGACGCAAAAATAAGGAATTAATTTTAGCTATTTCACAAAAAAAACAAGAATTTTATAAAGAACAAGAAATACAAGATAATTTTCAAAAAATGAAAGACAAAATTTTAAATAATTCTCTAAAGAACATACAAAATAATTTAGTAAAAATTTATGAGGAAAATGAAAAAATTAAACAAATATCTAAATCTTTAAATAATTCTTCTTTAAAAATTCAAGAAAAAATTGAAATTATCTCTAAAGAACATTTAGAAACTATTTTTAATCAAATTACAAATTTTAATATAAATAAAATTATTAAAAAAATAAATTCTTTAGATAAATAGATAATCATTCATATTTTTTATATTTTTTTTAATAATTTGGATATTTTATATATTTTTATAAAATAAAAAATTATTATTTTTTAATTTTTTCGGAATTTTATAAAAAATTTATGTAAAATATTATAAGTATTGAACAAATTAATTTTTTAAAAATTGAAATTTTTAAAAATGATGATATTTTTTATAAACTTAAAAAAATTAATTTTATTTAAATTTGTTTTGTTTTTTTTATAAATTATGTTAAAATTATTTGTACTTCTATTTTAGAAAAAAGTTTAGTTTAATTATTTTATTTCTTTTTATAATTTTGGAGGGGTAGCGAAGTGGCTAAACGCATCAGTCTGTAAAACTGCTCCGTAACAGGTACGATGGTTCGAATCCATCCCCCTTCACCATTTAAGAATTAATTTTTTTATTTATATCTTATGATTAAACTTATTTCTTTGAAAACTGAAGATGATATTTTAAACGATT